>JBOGHY010000174.1:0-7173 GCA_050742375.1 Acidimicrobiales bacterium
ACCGGGCGCGGCGCGAGGCCGCAGCCGACGCCCGTCGCCGGGCGGCGGAGTACGCCACCGCCCTCGGTCTCGAGCTCGGCCCCGTCGCCTGGATCGCCGAGCCCGGTCTGCGCGCCGGCGGTGGAGCACCGCATCGGGTCGGGTGGAGCGCAGTAGCGAACTTTGCCCGCGCCAGCGCCGCGGAGACCGACGAGCCCGTCGAGATAGCCCCCGGCGAGATCACCGTCACCGCCGCCGTCGAGGTCGGCTTCGAGATCGCCTGAGCTGCCGGCTTCCGGCGCCGGCTGCGGAGCTCCTCCGGGCCATGGGAGCTACACTTCCGGCCATCATCCAGAGCGGTTGAGGGACGGGCCCTTTGACGCCGCGACAACCAGTTCCCCGGGGATCGATACTCCGCCCCGGGGCACCAGGTGCCAACGCCCGAGCGATGAGGAGGGAGTCATGAGCTACGTCACTGGTCTCACCTGCCGGGAGTGCGGCCGCACCGAGCCGGCCGCCGCTCTGCATGTCTGTGAGGACTGCCTCGCACCTCTCGAGGTCGTCTACGACGCCGAGGCACAACGAGAGTCGATCGGCCGCGGGAAGATCGCCGCCGGCCCCCCGGACATCTTCCGCTATGCCGACCTGCTGCCGGTGTCTCCCGAAGGTCCTGTCAGCCTTGGAGCCGGCTTCACACCGCTCGTGCGAGCCGACCGCCTCGCCTCCGAGCTCGGTCTCGGGGAGCTGTGGATCAAAGACGACACCCGCAACCCGACG
The DNA here is from genome assembly GCA_050742375.1 of Acidimicrobiales bacterium. GTDB lineage: Bacteria > Actinomycetota > Acidimicrobiia > Acidimicrobiales > Bog-793 > JAKATT01. The sequence goes on from JBOGHY010000174.1 coordinate 757, forward strand.
GGATCGTTCAAGGACCGCGTCGTCTCCATCGCCCTCACCAAGGCCCGGGAGCTCGGCTTCAAGGTCGCGGCCTGCGCTTCAACGGGAAACCTCGCAAATTCGGTCGCTGCTCACGCCGCCCGCGCCGGGATGTCCTCGGTCGTGCTCATCCCCGAGGATCTCGAAGCCGTGAAGGTGCTCACGACGGGCGTGTTCGGCGGCACCGTCGTGCCGGTACGAGGCAGCTACGACGACGTCAACCGTCTCTGCGCAGAGATATCGGGAATGCACGCCGATTGGGCCTTCGTGAACGTCAACCTGCGGCCCTACTACTCGGAGGGCTCGAAGACGCTCGCCTTCGAGGTGGCCGAGCAGCTCGGCTGGTCGCTCCCGCACCACGTCGTGGTGCCTGTCGCGTCGGGCAGCCAGCTCACCAAGATCGACAGGGGCTTTCGTGAGCTCGTGGACCTCGGGCTCGTGGACCGCCTCGCGCAAGGTGACGTGAGGATGTCCGGAGCCCAGGCAGCCGGGTGCGCACCCGTCGCCACCGCCTTCGCTGCCGGAGCCGACCAGCTGAAGCCGGTGAAGCCGTCGACCGTCGTGAAGTCACTTGCCATCGGGGATCCGGCCGACGGCGTCAACGCGCTCGAGGTCGCCCGGCGAACCGGCGGGGGTATCGAAGCCGTGAGCGACGAAGAGGTGATCGAGGCAATCCGCCTGCTCGCCCGGACCGAGGGCATCTTCGCCGAGACTGCCGGGGGGGTCACCATCGCCGCACTCGCCCGCCTGGTGGGCTCTGGCTTCGTTCGCGCCGACGAACGCGTGGTGGCCTATGTGAGCGGCAACGGCCTCAAGACCGTGGAGGCCCTGGAGGGACACGTAAAGCTCGCAGCTCCGATCGCGCCTTCGCTCGAGGCGGCGACGATCGCGCTCGAAGACCAGCTCGGGCGATGAGCGCCCGAGGTCGAGCGGGCGGCCGGGCGTGAGCGTCACGGTCCGCCTGCCGGCACAGCTTCGCGGCCTCACGGGCGGAGCGAGCGAGGTCGCCACCCCGAGCGGCACCGTGCGCGACGTCATCTCCGCCCTCGAGCAGGGCCACCCCGGCCTCGAGGCGAGGCTTCTCGACGAGCACGGCCACCTTCGCCGGTTCGTCAACATCTTCGTGGCCGACGAGGACGTCCGCTTTCTCGACGGCCTCGACACCCCCGTAGCGGTCGGACAGACCTTGAGCATCGTCCCGGCGGTGGCGGGCGGCTGACGAGCCGCCGAAATGACGCGCGATCCGGGGTAGCACTCCCCTGAGGAGAGTGCTAATCTGGCACTCGATCGATGAGAGTGCTAACGCCCGGGCACCCGGGCAGTAAGGGAGGAACCCCACCATGCCGAAGCTGATCGCGTTCGACGAGCAGGCCCGCCGGGCGCTCGAGAGCGGCATGAACCAGCTGGTAGACGCCGTAAAGGTGACACTCGGCCCGAAGGGCCGCAACGTCGTGCTCGAGAAGAAGTGGGGGGCGCCGACGATCACGAACGACGGGGTGTCCATCGCAAAGGAGATCGAGCTCGAGGATCCCTGGGAGAAGATCGGCGCCGAGCTCGTGAAGGAGGTCGCCAAGAAGACCGACGACGTGGCCGGTGACGGCACGACTACGGCGACCGTCCTTGCCGGTGCCATGGTGCGCGAGGGCCTGCGCAACGTGGCGGCGGGGGCCAACCCGATGTCGCTCAAGCGGGGCATCGAGGCGGCCGTCGAGGCGGCCGTCAACCGGATCAAGGACCTCGCCAAGGACACCGACTCGAAGGACCAGATCGCCCAGGTGGCAGCCATCTCTGCCGCCGACGAGGAGATCGGCGAGATGATCGCCGAGGCGATCGACAAGGTCGGAAAGGACGGCGTCATCACCGTCGAGGAGTCCCAGACCTTCGGCATGGAGATGGAGCTCGTCGAAGGCATGCGCTTCGACAAGGGCTACATCTCGCCCTACTTCGTGACCGACCCCGAGCGCATGGAGGCGTCGCTCGACGACCCCTACCTGCTTCTCGTCGGCTCGAAGATCTCCGCCGTACGCGACCTGCTGCCGATGCTCGAGAAGGTCATGCAGACGGGCAAGGCGCTCGTCATCGTGGCCGAGGACGTCGAGGGGGAGGCGCTCGCCACCCTCGTCGTCAACAAGATCCGGGGCACCTTCAAGAGCGCCGCCGTGAAGGCGCCCGGCTTCGGCGAGCGCCGCAAGGCGATGCTGCAAGACATCGCCATCCTGACCGGCGGCCAGGTCGTCACCGAGGAGGTCGGCCTCAAGCTCGAGAACGTCACCCTCGACCTTTTGGGCCGTGCCCGCAAGATCGTCGTCACGAAGGACGAGACGACCATCGTCGAGGGCACCGGCGCCGAGGCGGACATCAAGGGACGCATCAACCAGATCAAGACCGAGATCGAGAACACCGACTCCGACTACGACCGTGAGAAGCTGCAGGAGCGCCTCGCCAAGCTGTCGGGCGGCGTGGCGGTCATCAAGGTCGGGGCGGCCACCGAGGTGGAGCTGAAGGAGAAGAAGCACCGCATCGAGGACGCCGTCTCCACCACGAAGGCGGCCATCGAGGAGGGTGTCGTCCCCGGGGGCGGCGTGGCCCTTCTCCGCAGCCAGGAGACGATCCTCGGCTGTGCCGAGAAGCTCGAGGGCGACGAGTCCACCGGGGCTCGCATCGTCGCCCGTGCCGTCGAGGAGCCGCTCAAGCAGATCGCCGTCAACGCCGGCTACGAGGGCGGCGTCGTCGTCGAGAAGGTGAAGCACTTGAAGAAGCTCTCCGAGGGGTTGAACGCCGCCAACGACGAGTACGAGGACCTCTTCAAGGCGGGCGTGATCGACGCTGCCAAGGTCACCCGCTCGGCGCTTCAGAACGCGGCCTCGATCGCGGCACTCTTCCTCACCACCGAGGCGGTCGTGGTCGACAAGCCCGAGGAGAAGTCGGCGCCTCCGATGCCCGGCGGAGGCATGGAGGACTTCTAGGTCGCCAAGCTGCCGGCAGGCCGACGGCAGCGCCGGAAGGCCGGCAGGCGAGAAGACGACCAAAAGGGGGCGCTCCGGCGCCCCCTTTTTCGCGCGGTCAGCGCGCCTTCCTAGACTGAGGAACGTGACCGACGGCTCCTGTGCTCAGCCGCTCTCGCCCACGGTCGGCTGGAACGTGGTGCACCTGCTCGCAAGGATCGGGCCGCGCACCAGGCGCAGCGCCGTGCTGGAGGCCATCGAGCGCGCCCGCAAGCAGGACCACCAGGCCGTGACGGCCGCCATGGTGGGCCACAAGGCCGACCTGTGCGTGCTCGGGCTCGGGCCCGACCTGCATGTGCTGAGACGCCTCCAGACCGACCTCGCCTTTGCAGGGCTCGAGATCACCGGCTCCTACGTGTCGCTCACCGAGCTGTCCGAGTACGCCGCCGGCCTGCCGGAGGAGATGCGCCAGGCACGGCTGTACCCGCGCCTTCCCCCCGCCGGCATGTCGGCCTTCTGCTTCTACCCGATGTCCAAGCGCCGCTCCCCCGGTGCCGAGAACTGGTACCGCCTCGACTACGAGGAGAGGCTCCGGCTCATGCACGGCCACGGCGGCGTGGGGCGCGAGTTCCGCGGGCGCGTGCTCCAGCTCATCACCGGCTCGACCGGCATCGACGACTTCGAGTGGGGCGTCACGCTCTTCGCCGTCGCGCCCGACGATCTCAAAGAGTGCGTCTACAAGATGCGCTTCGACGACGCCTCGTCCCTCTACGCCGACTTCGGCGCCTTCTACACGGGCATCGTGGGCGAGGCCGAAGACGTCCTCACGGAGATCGGTGCCCGCTGAGGACGGCGCCGGCGGCTCGCCGGGCCGCCCAGAGGCAAAGGACGGCATCGAGGATCTCGAGCGGCTGGAAGGCGCCGTCGTCGCGCTCGGCTCGGCCGTCGTCGCCTACTCCGGCGGCGCCGACTCCGCCCTCGTCGCGTACATGTGCCGGCGAGTGCTCGGCCGCGAGAAGTCCCTCGCCGTCACGGCCGTCTCTCCCTCGCTTGCCCCCGAGGAGCTCGAGGACTGCCGGGACTTCGCCGCCCGCTACGACCTCGACTGGCGGGGAGTCGACACCGACGAGCTCAGCCGGGCCGCCTACCGGCGCAACGACCCGGACCGCTGCTACCACTGCAAGAGCGCCCTCATGGACGTCCTCGAGCCGCTGGCGACCGGCCGCCAGGCGACGGTCGTGCTCGGGGTCAACCTCGACGACCTCGACGAGCACCGGCCCGGCCAGCGGGCAGCCGCCGAGCGCGGGGCGCGCTTCCCCCTCGTGGAGGCGTCCATGACGAAAGCCGCCGTCCGCGCCCTCTCGCGCCGCCTGTCGCTCCCGTCGGCAGACAAGCCGCAGGCAGCCTGCCTCGCCTCGCGGGTCCCCTACGGCACCGAGGTCACCGTCGAGGTGCTCTCAAGGGTGCAGCGGGCCGAGAGCGCCCTGCGCCGGCTCGGCTTCGCCTCGCTCCGGGTGCGCCACTACGGAGACGCCGCCCGCATCGAGCTGCCCCTCTTGGAGCTGAGCCGTGCTATCGAGCTGAGAGACGACCTGGTCGCGGGCGTGCGCCAGGCCGGCTACCGCTACGTCACCCTCGACCTCGAGGGCCTGCGCTCGGGCAACCTCAACTCGGCGATCAGGAACTGAGGCCGAGGCCGACGGCGTTGTCCCAATCGTCGTCGACGTGCACGACCTGCCTCCCTGCGCGCTCCAAAAGCGACGTCGCGATGGCAGCTCGAAAGCCACTCGCGCAGTGCACCCACAGCCCTCCCGGAGGGATCTCGCCGGCGCGCGACTCGACCTCGAAGAAGGGGACGTGGACTGCCCCGGCCACGTGCCCGGCCTCCCACTCGTCGGGCCGGCGCACGTCGAGCACGACGATCTGGCGGCGCTCGCCGAGCGCCTTTGACAGGTCGGCGAAACTCGCCACGGGGTAGGACGAGACGGCGTCGGGGGCGAGCCGGTACGGGGAGTGCGTGGCGCGACCGGAGGGGCTTTCTATGCCTATACGGACGAGCTCGCGCTGGGCGCAAGCCACCTCGGCGGCCGAGTCGCCGAGCAGTGTGAGCGGGGTGCCCCAGGGGATCGTCCAGCCGAGATAGGTGGCGAAGGAGTCGCCGAGCTCGATCGAGATCGTCCCTTTGACGTGCGAGGCGGCAAAGGACCGCCGGGGCCGGAGGTCGACCACCCACTCGCCGGCGTCGATGCGGCGCCGCAGCTCACCGGCCTCGACGAGGGGCGCCGGCGACAGATTCGGGGCAGGCGGGCCGGCCAGGTTGGCAGGGCCCATGTGGGAGTAGTAGCGCGGGTAGGCGGTGAGACCCGAAACGAGGACCTTGCAGAACTCGTCCTCGTCACCGATCGTGAGGGCAATGTTGCGGGCGATCTCCTCGCCGATCGTCGCCCGGTCGCCCGCGGTCCTGGTCGCCGAGCAGAAGCTGCCGAAGCCGTGGGTGGGGTAGACCTCGACGCCGGCGTCCAGCTCGCCGACCAGGCGGCGCACGGAGCGGTACTGGGCGCGGGTGAGCTCACCGGTGAGCGCCTTGCTCACGAGGTCGGTCCGCCCGACCGCCCCGTAGAGCATCGACCCGCCCGTGAAGACGGCCGTCGGCGCCCTGCCCGGCTCGGCGAGCTCGTAGGCCAAGTGGTGCTCGGTGTGCCCCGGCGTCGCTTTCGCAGTGAGCTCGAGGAGGCCTGTCTTGAAGGTGTCGCCGTCGCCGGCCGACAGCCGGCCAAAGCCGACTGGGTCCGCCCCGGACACCACGTAGCCGGCACCCGTCGCCTGCGCGAGGGCGAGGCCGCCGGTGACGTAGTCGTTGTGTATGTGGGTCTCGAAGACGTGGGTGATCCGCACCGCTGCGGTCTCTGCGGCCCCGAGGATCCGGTCGATGTCCCGCTGCGGGTCGATGACAACGGCGACCTTCCCGTCGTGGACGAGGTAGCTGCGGTCCCCGAGGCTCGGCGTCTCGATCACGACGATCTTCACCGCTTCCCTTTGCCTCCTTTGCCGGATGGCTGAGCGGTCGCGCTGCGAGCCGCCGCCATTCGGGCCGGCGCGATGCAGAGGTGGGCGTCCTCACAGAGAGCCCTGATCTCGTCCCACGCCGGGTCCCGGTCGAGGCGGACGCCGAGCCAGCCGCGCCCGCCCACGTACGGGGGCAGGAAGAACCGTTCCGGGTCGGCCGACACGAGCGCCCCCTGCGCGCCCGCTGGGGCTGCGCACCACAGGTGCGGGAAGCGGTGCTCGTGGTGGCCCTCTGGCCACAACATGACGAACTGGCGCCCGGCGAAGAAGCCCGGCGCGCCGTGGCTGAGGCGCTCGGTCACCCCCGGCAGCGACGTGCAGATGGCACGTACCCGTGATTCGATCTCGCCGCGGGTCACGACCAGGTCACGACCGAGAGAATAAGAGC
>JBOGHY010000175.1:0-4428 GCA_050742375.1 Acidimicrobiales bacterium
GCCGATGCCCTCGCCGGCATGGGCCTCGCCACGCCACCGGAGGAGATCCACCTCGAACGACCCCAGCGCCTCGAGCACGGAGACTTCTCTACCAACGTCGCTCTCGCCATGGCCAAGGCGGCCGGGAGGCCCCCGCGCCAGATCGCGGAGGAGCTCGCCGAGCGCCTCCGGGCGGGGGCGACGGGGTCCGAGCACCCCGCATCCGTCGAAGCGGCGGCGACGAGGCCCGAGCACCCCGCATCCGTCGAAGCGGGGGCGAAGAGGTCCGAGCACCCCGCATCCGTCGGAGCGGAGGCGACGAGCCCGGGGCACATCACCGCCGTCGAGGTGGCCGGCCCAGGCTTCGTCAATTTCCGCCTCCACCCTGGTTGGCTCCACGAGGTGCTCTCGCAGGTGCTCGACGGGGGCGAGGAGGGCTACGCCCGACCGGATCTCGGGGCCGGGGAGAAGGTGCAGATCGAGTTCGTCTCGGCGAACCCGACGGGGCCGGTGCACGTCGGCAACGGCTGGTTCGGCTCCTACGGGGACGCTCTCGCCCGGATCATGCGCCGCTGCGGCTGGGAAGTGAGCACCGAGTACTACGTGAACGACACCGGCGGCCAGATCGCCCGCCTCGGAGAGTCACTCGTGGCGAGGCGGCGCCGCGAGGAGGTCGCAGAGGGCGGCTACCAGGGCGAGTACGTCGCCCAGCTGGCCGCACGCTACGACGGCTCAGACGACCCCGCAGAAGCCGGGCGCTGGGCGGCCGACATCATCCTCGCCGACATAAAAGAGACCCTCTCGTCCATGGGCATCGTCTTTGACGAGTGGTTCTCCCAGGCGGAGATCGAAGAGAGCGGCCGGGTGGCGGACACCATCGGCGAGCTGCGCGCCCGCGGCCATGTCTTCGACGCCGACGGCGCCGTGTGGCTTCGGACGACTGCCTTCGGCGACAGCCGCGATCGGGTGCTCGTCAAGTCCAACGGGGAGTCGACCTACCTCGCCGGCGACCTTGCCTATCACCGGAACAAATTCGTCGAGCGAGGCTTCGGTCGGGTCGTCGACGTCCTCGGTGCCGACCACTACGGCCAGGTCGCCAGCCTCGAGGCCGGGATGGAGGCGCTCGGGGTGCGCCGCGACCGCCTCGAGGTCCGCATCGGCCAGCTCATCTCCCTCGTGGGCCGCAGGATGTCCAAGCGCTCAGGCCACTACGTCGCCCTCTCGACGCTCATCGACACCCTTGGCGCCGACGCCACGCGCCTTCTGTCGCTCATGACCTCGATCGACCAGGCGACGACGCTCGACCTCGATCTCGTGACGCGCCAGTCGATGGAGAACCCCGTCTACTACGTGCAGTACGCCCACGCCCGCATCGCCTCCATCCAAAGGGTCGCCTCGGAGCGCGGACTCCTTCGAAAGCCCCCCCTTTTCGCCAACCTCTCTCTCCTCACCCACCCCCGCGAGTTGGACCTCCTCCGTCGCCTGTTCGACCTGCCGACGGCGGTGACGGAGGCTGCGACGGACCGAGCGCCCTACAAGGTCACGAACTGGGCACGGGCGCTGGCGGGCGACTTCCACGGCTTCTACCACGACTGCCTCGTCATGGGCGAGGGGATCGAGGCGGAGACGACCCAGGCGCGCCTGGCGCTCGTCGAGGGGGTGCGCATCGGCCTTGCGATCGGCCTCGGCCTGCTCGGGGTGCACGCCCCTGACCAGATGTGAGCGGCGCCCGGACCGTTGCGCCGCGCCGCGCCCCGGCGCCGTTCGTGGGCAGCTGGGACAGCTGTAGCCTGGTGAGCGTGGGCGGGGGGGAGAGCAGCACCGGCCGGACGCTTCGCGTCGGGGTGCTCGGCTGCGGCAACGTGGGTGGGGCCTTCGTGCAGCTGATCGACGACGATGTTGCCCAGATCGCCCGCCGCAGCGGGCTGCTCCTCGAGGTCACCCGCGTCGCCGTCCGCGACCTGGAAAAGGAGCGGGCTCCCGGGCTCGATCGCGCAGCCCTCTCGAAACGCCTCACCACCGACGCCCGCTCGGTAGTCGAGGATCCCGACGTCGACGTAGTCGTCGAGCTGATCGGCGGCGTCGAACCCGCCCGCGAGCTTGTGCTCGCCGCCCTGAAGAGCGGCAAGCCCGTAGTCTCGGGCAACAAGGAGCTGATCGCGGCCGGCGGCCGGGAGCTGCTCGAGGCGGCCGAGCAGGCCGGCGTCGACTTCCTCTTCGAGGCGGCAGTCGGCGGGGCGATCCCGCTCGTGCGCCTGTTGCGGGAGTCGCTTGCCGGTGAGCGCGTCGTCCGCCTCACCGGGATCGTCAACGGGACGACCAACTACATCCTCACGCGGATGAGCGAGGACGGCCTCGGCTACGAGGCCGCCCTCGAGTCGGCGAAGGCTCTCGGTTATGCCGAAGCCGACCCGAGCGCCGACGTCGAGGGCTACGACGCCGCCGCCAAGGCGGCGATCCTCGCCGGTATCGCCTTTTCGGCCGACGTCGTGGCGTCCGACGTCCACCGCGAGGGCATCTCCTCGATCGGCGCCGGCGACGTCGAGCTCGCACGCCGCCTCGGCTACGAGGTGAAGCTGCTCGCCGTGTGCGAGGCGGAGCCTGCCTGCGCGCCCGGTGGTGATGCCGGGACGTCTTCGCCGCACGCACGGCCCGCCGAGGCGGTCCCCCGGGTGGCGGTCCGGGTGCACCCGGCGATGGTCCCCCGCGATCACCCGCTTGCGAGCGTGCGGGACTCCTTCAACGCCGTCTTCGTCGAGGGGGCGTCCGCCGGCGAGCTGATGGTCTACGGGCAGGGCGCCGGCGGGCTTCCGACCGCGAGCGCCGTCCTCGGCGACGTCATCGACGCCGCCCACCACCTCCGCGACGGGTCGAGGGCTCGTCCCGCGCATCGACATGCCTGCGCGCTCCGGCCCATGTCGGAGCTGAGGACGCAGTACTACCTGTCGATGGAGGTGGCCGACCGCCCGGGAGTCCTGGCGGCCGTCGCCTCGGTCTTCGGTCGTAACAACGTCTCGATCCGCTCGATGGAGCAGGTAGGGCTCGGCGCCGAGGCCGGGCTCGTCTTCATCACCCACACAGCGCTCGAGGCAGACGTGCAGGCGACCATCTCCGAGCTCGGCCTCCTCGGCGCCGTCGAGCGCATTCGGTGCCTTCTGCGACTCATCGGCCCCGAGCCGGCCGCTGGCCCGTGAGCGAGCGGGCGACGCTCCGCCGCTGGCAGGGGGTGATCGAGGAGTACCGCTCGTTCCTCCCGATAAGCGAGGCTACGCCCGTAGTCACCCTCTTCGAGGGCGCCACCCCACTCGTTCCGGCACCGCGCCTGTCCGATCGCGTCGGTGCGGAGGTCTATTTGAAGATCGAGGGCGCAAACCCGACCGGCTCGTTCAAGGACCGCGGCATGACGCTCGCCATCTCGAAGGCGAAAGAGGCGGGAGCGACTGCGGTCGTCTGCGCCTCGACAGGGAACACCTCGGCCTCTGCGGCCGCCTACGCCGCCCGCGCCGGCATGCGCTGTGTCGTGGTGATCCCCGAGGGCCACATCGCCCTCGGCAAGCTCGCCCAGGCACTCGTGCACGGCGCCCAGGTCCTCCAGGTGAGGGGGAACTTCGACGCCGCCCTGTCGATCGTGCGCCAGCTGCCGGCCAAAGCGCCCGTCGTCGTCGTCAACTCGGTCAACCCCGACCGGATCGCAGGGCAGATGACAGGGGCCTTCGAGATCTGCGACTGCCTCGGCGACGCCCCCGATCTCCACTGCATCCCAGTCGGTAACGCCGGCAACATCACGGCCTATTGGAGGGGCTATCTGGCCTACAGGGATGCCGCGCAGTCGAGCCGGCTTCCTCGCATGTGCGGGTTCCAGGCCGCCGGGGCGGCACCGATCGTGCGCGGGCACGTGATCGAGGAGCCGGACACCGTGGCCACGGCCATCAGGATCGGCAACCCGGCTTCGTGGTCCGGAGCGGTGTCGGCCGCCTCCGAGTCGGGCGGTGCCATAGGCGCCGTCACCGACGACCAGATCCTGTCCGCCTACCGCTTCCTTGCGACCGAGGAGTCCATCTTCTGCGAGGCGGCCTCGGCTTCCGCCGTCGCCGGGCTGTTGAGCACCGAGGTTCCCGCCGGGGAGCGGGTCGTCTGCGTGCTCACCGGCCACGGGCTTAAGGACCCAGATCTCGCCATCAGCCAGGTGAAGGTTCCCGATGTCGTCGACGCAGACCTGGGCGCCGTCCTTTCGAGGCTCGAGCTGTAGCCGGCAGCCAAGCCGTTTGCGTGGAGGCTTCTGGTCGGTCACGACGCCCGTCGTCACGGCGGGTGCCGGCGGAGGTATACTGACGGGGCCGCCAAACCTCGACCTGCGGGCCGAGCGCTTCAGGTGCTTCGTGGGTGGTTGCCCGGAGCCGCGGACCGGCGCTACCATCGAAGTGCCCTCGCTCGTCGCTGCGGGCGCCT
>JBOGHY010000176.1:0-18082 GCA_050742375.1 Acidimicrobiales bacterium
CGGTCTCGTTGTAGGCAGCCCTTGCCTGGGCGACGACGTCTCGCCGCATCGTCGAGGGTGCATTGGCGACGGCCTGCTTGTAGACAGCCCAAGCCTCGTCGATCGAACTGCCGTGAGCCTCCTCGGCAGCGCTCTGAGCGGTGTCGTAGGCGGCGCGTGCGGGATCGAGGGCACGCTCATAGGAGCCCCAGGCACGCTCGACCGCTTCGCGGTACACCTCCCAGGCGTCGTCTATTATGCCGAGGTACTGATTGCGCGACTCGAGGTCTGCCGCCTTGTTGTCAGCATCCGTCGGCATTGATCCCTCCTCGATCTAAAGACGCTACCGCTCTCGTCGCCGCCCGAGGCGACAATGGTTCGGCGGCGGTCCCCCGCGGTGCGGTTGCCCACCACTCTGTGACGTCACCCGGCCACTGTGAGCGCGATCGTAGTCGCTCGCACCAGGGAGCGGAAGGACCAGCTCCAGGTGGTGGCCCCGACCCCCGAGGAAGCGCCGCCTGGCCGCACCGCTAGGTCGCGGCGAGGAAGCGCCGGCTGGCCGCGATCGCCTCCCGGGCGACCGACGGCGAGGAGCCCTTCATCTGCTGGAGACGCCTAGCCGTTGTCTCGATCGCCGCCAACCAGGGCGACGGTGACCGCGGCGACGGCCGTGACGAGCCAGTGAATCGACGCTCACGGGCCCATGAGCAGTGGAGCTCCTCCTCGGCCCTCGTGCAGGAGACGTAGAGGAGCCGCCGCTCCTCGGCGAGGGAGTCATCGTCGCGGGCGTGCGCGATCGGGACGAGACCCTCCTCGAGGCCGGTCAGGTAGACGACCGACCATTCGAGGCCCTTGGAGCGGTGAAAGGTCGCAAGCGTGACGGCGTCAAGGCTCCCGCTACCGCCTGAACCTGCAGTCGTCTCGAGCCAGGTCCGAAAGCCCCTCCCGCTCGGAGCTGCGTCCTCACCGAGGTACTCTTCGACGAGGCGGGCCAGCTCGCTCAGGTCCGAGCGCACTGCGATGTCGTAGGGTTCGAGACCGCCCTCGACGGCCCCCGCGTCGAGTTCGGCGCGCAGGTCGTGGGCAAACGAGCGCAGCCCGGCGGCGCCGGTGCATCGGGCGACCTCCGCAAGCCTGCCCCGGATCGCCTCGCGGTCGGCGAAAGAGGAGGCTCCGGCTCTCCGCCAGGGTATGAGGCGACGCTCGAGGGCCTCCTCGAAGGGCCCGAGCTGGGCGTTCGTTCGGGCGAGGACGGCTATGGCCGACCAGGAGCGTCCCGGCCGCTTGTCGAGGCGCAGTGCTGCCGCCACGGCTTCCGCCTCCTCGGCGTCGCATCCGTAGCTCTCGACCGTCGGCACGGGCCCCCCGGCACCGGCACGCGTCGCGGTCGTCCCTTCGCCGCCGCCGAGAGCGGCGGAGGCCACCGCGACCACCTCCGGAGTGCAGCGGTAGTTCGTGACGAGGCGCAGCACCCGAGCTCCGGCGAAGTCCTCGGCAAAGCGGCCGATGGCTGCCGGGTCGCTTCCGTTCCAGGCGTAGATCGCCTGAGCGGGGTCTCCGACTGCGCACAGGTCGTCACGGCCTCCGAGCCAGGCCTTCAGCAGGCGGAGCTGGGCTGCGTTCACGTCCTGGTACTCGTCGACGAAGACGTAGGCCATGCGGAAGCGAGCCGAGGCGGCGAAGAGCGGGTCCCGATCGAGCTCTGCGGCGCAGCAGGTGAGCAGGTCCTCGAAGTCGAGCAGCCTGCGCCTCAGTTTCGCCTTCTCGTAGTCGGAGTAGCTTGCCGCCACCTCGCCTGGGGCAGCCGAGGTCACGCGGCCGGCGAGCGTCGCTGCCCGCTCGTAGCCGCTCGGTGGCACGAGACGCGCCTTCGCCCATTCGATCTCCTGGGCGAGCTCTCCGAGGTAGGCACCTCTTGTGAGCGATCGGCCCGAGCCTTGCCGTCCCCGCCGGGTCTGCTGCCGCCTCGCCTCGTCGGTGACGTCCGCGAGAAGGCGGACCTTGGAGGAGAGCACCACCGGCGTCGCGACGCGGCGCTCGAGGGCCAGACGCCGCAGCTCCGAGAGCGCCACGGCGTGGAACGTCCCTGCCCGCACTGCCTCGGGAAGGCCGAGGGCGCCGAGGCGGGTGCGCAGCTGCTCCGCCGCTTTGCGGCTGAAGGTGAGCGCAACCACGGCGCGGGCTACTGCGGTTCCTGTGCTAACACGCCAGGCAATCCGCCGCGTCAGCACTCTCGTCTTGCCCGAGCCCGCCCCCGCGACGATGAGCAGCGGCGCCGCATCCGTCGTGATCGCCTCGACCTGCTCGGGGTCGCACCCGGCGAGCAACCGCCGCTCGACCTCCGCCGAGTCCTCGAAGACGACCGGGCGCCAGGAGACGGTGGACATCGGCCGGACGTTACTCCTCCGGTGTGTGACCGGGCCGTTGCTCCCGCGTGCCGAACGGCGCGCCGGCGGCGACGGCCTGCGGAGCCGTGCGACTGGCTAACTTGCTCGCCGTGCTTCGCGCCTTTGGGGAGACCGGCCTGTTCGGCGAGCGCCACGGTACCGGCTCCCCTTGGGTGCTGGCGCTTCACGGCTGGCGTCGCGACCACCGGGACTTCACGTCCATGCTTACCGAGCCGGACCTGATCGACTCGCTCGCCGTGGACCTGCCCGGTTTCGGGAGCACGCCGCCGCCGCCACTTCCGTGGTCCTCGCTTGACTACGCGGGAGCGCTCGCCGAACTGCTCGGGGAGATGGACCCCCACGTCGTAGTTCTCGGGCACAGCTTCGGCGGGCGGGTGGCAGTGCACTTGGCGCGCCTGTGCCCCGAGCAGGTGGCCGGTCTCGTGCTGAGCGGCGTGCCGCTCTTTCGCCCCAGCGGTGTACGTGCCCGGCCGAAGCTCCGCTACCGCGCGGCCCGGCGAATGGCCGGCACGGGACTGCTGTCGGAGCAGGCACTCGAGCGCTACCGCCAGCGCTACGGGTCGGCCGACTACCGTGCCTCTACGGGCGTGATGCGCGAGATCCTCGTGAAGTTGCTGGCGGAGGAGTACGGTGACCCGCTCTCGGCCGTCTCCTGTCCCGTCGAGCTCGTGTGGGGCGAGGCCGATGCGACCGCGCCGCTCGAGGTGGCGAATCGTGCCGCCGAGCTCCTCGGACCGGGCGCCCGACTGACGGTTGTACCGGGGGGCGGCCATCTCCTCCCGATCAGCGCGCCGCAGGAGCTGCGCTCGGCAGTCTTGCGCCTGCGGCCGGCGCAACGCCGAAGCTGATGCGATGACGACGCTGGCGGCGCTGGCGCTCGCGGCGGTCGTCTCTGCCGTGGGTCTCAGCGACCTGCGGTTTCTTCGAGTGGCGCAGCGGGAGCACTACCTGGCGGGCAGCTGCTCTCGCTTTGCCGCCCGCTGGTGGCACTCGAGCGCAGCGAACTGTGGCCTCGTCGTCGTCGCCGTGGCGGGCGTCGTCTGCTCGGGCGTCGCAGCGGGCTTCGGGCTGCTCACCGCGGCTGCCATCTGCATCGGCCCGATCGGTCTATCCCTCCGTGGGCGCACCTCGCGCCTCGTGGCCACGGGGCGGCTCGTGACGCTGGCCGCTGTGCTTGCCGCCTTCGAGGCGATCGTGTTGGCCGCTGGTGCGGCGGCAGGTGGCCTCGGCGGGGCCGTGGTCGCCGGGGCAGCCGTCGCTTTTTTGGTGCCGTTGCTCGCCGACGCCGCCCTTGCAGTCACGGCGCCCGTCGAGGCGCGGCGGTCGAGGCGCTTCGTGGCGTCGGCAGCCTCCCGCCTCGAGCGCTTCGCCCCGCTCGTGGTAGCCGTGACGGGCTCGTACGGTAAGACGACGACGAAGGGGTACATCGCCCATCTCGCCGGGGGGATGAGAGCGGTCCTCCCGTCGCCTCACAGCTTCAACAACGCCCTTGGCCTCGCCCGCACCGTGAACGAGCACCTAGGTCCGGGCGTCGAGGTGCTCGTAGCCGAGATGGGGACCTACGGTCGCGGCGAGATCGCCGACATTTGCGCATGGCTGCGGCCTGCCATCTCGGTGATTACGGCCATCGGTCCGGTCCACCTGGAGCGATTCAAGAGCCTCGACACGACCCTGGCGGCCAAGGCCGAGATCATCGAACACGCCGACGTCGTCGTGTTGAACGGCGACGACGAACGCCTGGCTGGCCTCGCAAAGGACCTCGACTCTTCGTCGAAGAAGGTGGTCGTCACCTCGGGCGTCGATCCGTCAGCCGCCGTCGCCGTGCTCGGCACCCCAAGCGGCCTCGAGCTGCATTTCTCCGGCACGCGGGTGGGGTGCGTCGTCGTCGGGGAGAACGACAGGCCGAGCGCCACCTCGAACGTCGCATGTGCCGCCGCCGCCGCTCTCGAGCTCGGTGCCTCGCCGGAGGCGGTGCTGGCCCGCCTCGCCTCGCTTCCGGTCGCGGCCAACCGGCTCCAGCGCTACGAGGCGAAAGAGGGCTATGTGGTGCTCGACGACACTTTCAACTCGAACCCGGTGGGCAGTCGCGTCGCCCTGCAGCGGCTCGCGGGCGAGACTGGTACGGGTCGCCGGGTCGTGGTCACGCCGGGCATGATCGAGCTGGGCCCGCTCCAGAGGGAGGAGAACGCCGCCTTCGCCGAGGCGGCTGCTGCGCTCGGCGCCGAGATCGTGGTCGTCGGCAGGACGAACCGGGCGGCGCTGCGCGAAGGGGCACGGCGGGCCGCCGGCGGTGACCGTCTTCGTCTCGTTCGGCGTATCGGCGACGCCGTCGCAGTTGTGAGGGCCGAGCTCGGTGCAGGGGATGCCGTCCTTTACGAGAACGATCTACCTGATCACTTCCCCTAACGCGCGGGCCAGGCAACCCCGGCTCGGCTACCAGCGCTTCGGGGTGGGAGGACGGCTCCGCAATTGGAAAGCTCCCGGGGCTATTGATCTGCCAGCAGTTGTAGGTACATTCCAATGTCCGGACCGTTCCCCAAAAAGCAACCACTGCCGGCCCTCGACCATGCCCCGGGCCTCGACCATGCCCCGGGCCCCGACCATGCCCCGGGCCCCGACCATGCCCCGGCCCGCTCTTATGCTCACTATTTGGCGACAGGGCGACGGATAGAGTGAGCCCCAGCCATGCGTGAGGTCAGCGGCCGGGGGCTCGTCTTCGATGATCGCGGAGCCCTCGGCATCACGGGGGCGGTAGGCATCCGTGCAGGCGGCGCGCCGGCGCGGATCGGGGTTCTTTACGGGGGACCGTCACCCGAGCACGACGTCTCGATACTGACGGGCCTGCAGGTCGTGCGCGGCCTCGTAGGTGCCACCAGCATCGGCGAGGTGCATTCGCTCTACTGGACCAAGCAGGGGGAGTTCTACGAGGTCCCGCTCGGCCTCGAGGCGTCCGCTTTTGTCAGCGGTCTGCCGCAGGGTGCCAGCTTGTTGAAGGTGGTCGTGGGCGCCGGAGGGGGTTTCGTTGCCCGCCGGGGTGGGCGTTTCAGCGCCAAAGAGGAGCCGATCGAGCTCGACGCCGTGCTCGTGTCCTGCCACGGCGGTCCGGGCGAGGACGGCTCGCTCCAAGGCGTGCTCGACCTCATCGGCGTCCCATACACGGGCCCGAGCGTTGCGGGAGCCATGCTCGGCATGGACAAGCTCGCCTTCAGTGCAGTCGCGGCGTCGGCCTGGCTGCAGATGCTGCCTCGTATCGGACTTTCGGAAGCCTCACCCGAGCCGACCTTCGAGGGTCCTTACATCGTGAAGCCGCGCTTTGGCGGGTCCTCGATCGGGATCGAGGTGGTGGCCGACTTCGCCACGGCGCGGGCACGTCTAAAGGCCAACCCGCACCTGCGCCGCGGCGCTGTCATCGAGCAGTACCTGGCTGAGCTGTACGACCTGCAGATCGCCGTGCGCCTGTGGCCCGAGGCACAGCTCTCCGCCATCGAGCGCCCGCTGCGGGCGACCGGCGGTGGGGAGATCCTCGGATATGCCGACAAGTACGTCGGTCCCGAAGGGATGACGACAGCACCCCGCGAGCTGCCCGCCAGGATCGCCCCCGAACTCGAGCGCCAGCTCCGGACCGTGGCCACCGAGGTCGCCTATCTAGTCGGTGTGCGAGGCGTGGCCCGCATCGACTTCCTGTCCGACGGCGAGGCGCTCTACGTGAACGAGGTCAACACGATCCCGGGCTCGCTTGCGCGGCATCTGTGGATCGATCCGCCCGTGCCGTTCACGTCGCTTCTCATCGACCTCCTCGGCGAGGCCATCGCCCGCCCGGCCACAAACCTCTCCGCCGCCGGGGCCGACGGGAGCGTCCTGCGCGGCGCCGGCCTCATAAGCGGCAAGCTCGGCTGAGCGAGAGCCGCCCGGCCGCGCCCAGAGCGCCTCGATGCCCCTTCCGAGAAAGCTGCTCGCCTCCGGCGAGCAGATCTTGCTCGAATCCCGCCCCCACTGGTCGCGCCTCGTCCCCCGGCTCGTCCTGGCGCTTGCCGTCGTGGGCGCCTGTATCGCCGTCTTTCTCACCTGGAGCTCTGCACCGATTTTCGTCGGCTGGATCCTGCTCGGCATCGGCCTTGCGGGCGTCGGCTCCTTCCTCGCCAGGTGGCTCGGCTGGCGCGCCTCGACGCTCACGATCACTACGGTCCGCATCTCCTACCGCCGCGGGGTCATCCACCGCTTCGGCCGCGAGATCCCCCTTCAACGGGTGCGGGACGTCACCTTCCGTCAGAGCCTTTTCGGGCGGATCATCGGCGTGGGCGAGCTCAGCGTCGAGTCCGGCGAGCGGGACCAGGAACCTTTTTTCGACATCCGCCGGCCGGCACAGGTCCAGTCGCTCATCAGCCGCCTGGTCGCCGGGGCGCCGCCGGCACCCGCACCCTCGCGGAGTCGAGCCGGAGCTCCTCTCATCGACGAGGCTGACGACGACGAGACGCCGAGGCAGCCGATGAGAGCTGTCCCCGGTCCGGGACACGCGCCCGCCGAGCAGCTTCTCCACCTCTACGAGCTGCACCGCCACGGTGTACTCACCGATGCAGAGCTCGAGGCCAAGCGCCGGGAGCTCCTCGAGCCGTAGCGCCGGGAGCTCCTCGAGCCGTAGCGCCGCCCGTCCGCAGGCGCATTCGGTGTGACCGCCGAGCCGGGAGCGAACGCAGCGCTACCGGGGGCCGACCGCGTCGCCGCGGCGGATCGCCTCGATGAGGCGGCCGAAGGTCCCGGCGGCGTCGGCGCCCATCGAGTCGCGCCCGCTCCAGGACAGCCCCCGCTCGCGGTCGAGCCCGTACAGGCCGAAGCGCGGCTCGTACGTGCCCCACTCGTAGTTGTCGACGAGGCACCAGTGCCAGTAGCCGCTTATGGGGATCCCTTCCCGGCGCGCCTGCGCAATGGCCGCCAGGTTGGCCTCGAGGTAACGGGGCCGGGTCCAGCCGTCGAGGCGCGGATAGGAGCGGCCCCGGCGGACGCGGTTGCAGAGCCCGTTCTCGACGATCCACACATCAAGCCCGGGCTCGGCCTCGGCGGCCAGGTAGGCGCGGAGCCCTTCCGGGCTCGGTGGGTCGTCCCACAGTGGGCGGCTCGGGCTGAGCGCTCGGCCACCGGCGGTGCGTCTGCCGGGCAGCTGCAGGTGGTCGGCGGTGGCGGGGTCGTAGTAGTCGAGCTGGATGACGTCGAGGGTGCGCTCGTGCGGCGATGCGTAGACGGCGTCGACGGCTCTCGGCAGGCTGCGCTCAGGGTCGACGAGCCGGCCGGCGAGGCGGCGGAGCCCTTCCTCGAGCACGGGCCCCCAGAGCCCCCGGCCGCCGCCGGGGAGCACAGGCCCCCTGAACCCCCGGCCGCCGCCGAGGAGCCCGGGCCCTCTGAGTCCTCGGTCGCCGCCGGGGATCACGGCCCCAGCTGCTGAGGGGCCGGCGTACCAATCGGCTCGGCACTTGCTCAAGTGAGCACCGAGGTCGGCTCGCTTCACCCCCCTCGAGCGGGCACAGAGAAGATCGATCCCGAGGCGGTCGAGCTCGTAGATCGAAAGGGCGCAATTGTTCGTGCCCACCGTCGACGACGGCATTTGCGCCTTCAAGGCCGCGTATGCGAGCACGTGGGCGGTGAGGAGGTGATCGGCCGCCCGCAGCGCCGAGGCGCCGTCTAAGCGGCGCCCGGGCGGGAAGGTGCCGAGGAAGAAGCTCATGAGGGCGAGGATGTTGATCTCGTTCAGCGTGACGAAGAGCGCGCAGCGGCCCTCCAGGCGCTCGGCCGCCAGGGCTGCGAAGTCGGCGAAGCGTTGTGGGGAGTCGGAGCGAGTCCAAAAGTCCGTCCCGAGCCACGCCGGATGGGTGAAGTGGCACAGGGTGACGAGGGGCTCCATGCCATGCCGCCGGCATGCGTCCAGAATCTCCACATACCCTTCGAAAGCCCCTTCGTCGATCCTCCCTTCAGCCGGTTCGATCCGGGCCCACTCCAGTGAGAGCCGGAAGGAGTCGACGCCGATCTGCTGCGCCCGCTCGAAATGCTCGGCGTGGCGGTTCCAGAAGTCGACGGCGATCCCCGAGGGCTCGATCCGGCCGGCAGCCTCCCACTCGTACCAGTTGTTCTGCGGCTCGCTCGGGCCGTTGAAGCCGCCCTCGGTCTGGAAGCCCGCCGTCGCAACGCCGAAACGAAGCGCCTCGCCGTCCGGCCGAGCCATGGGCCGAGCTTTCCACGGCGCCGGGGGCAGCGGCTAAGGGCTCCCCGACCCCACGAGCGTTCCCGGAGGGAGGGCTTGACCGGAGCGTGGCTCCCCGGCGAGCATTCGTTCGTGGCGACGGCCAGCGTGAACGGGATCGACATCTGCTACGAGACCCGGGGCGAGGCGACCGACCCGCCGCTTTTGATGATCGCCGGGCTCGGCATGCAGCTCGTCGGCTGGGGAGACGACGTCTTGGAGCGCTTCGCCCGGGAGGGCTTATACGTCGTCGTCTACGACAACCGCGACATCGGCCTGTCGACCCACCTCGACGGCGCCGGCCTGCCCGATCTGCTCTCGGTCGTCGGGCATCCCGGTGCCGAGGTTCCCTACCGGCTGGCGGCGATGGCCGACGATGCCGCCGCTCTGCTCGATCACCTCGACGCCGCACCGGCGCATGTGCTCGGCGTCTCGATGGGAGGGATGATCGCCCAGGAGCTCGCCATCCGCCATCCGGACAAGGTTCGAAGCCTCGTCTCGATCATGTCGACCACCGGGGCGGCCGACGTCGGTCAGCCGCTGCCGGAGGCGGCCGCGCAGCTCCTTCGCGCCTCGCCGGCGGACCGGGAAGCGGCAATCGCCATGTCGCTCGACATCTCCAGGGTGATCGGCTCGCCCGGGTTCTCCCTCGACGCCGAGCGCGAGGCGCGTATGGCCGGCGAAGCCTACGACCGCTCTCACGACCCGGCGGGAGTCGCCCGGCAGCTGGCGGCTGTCCTCGCCTCGCCCGATCGCACAGCTGGCCTCGCCTCTGTTGCCGTTCCGACCCTCGTGGTGCACGGCCGCGAGGACCCGCTCATAACGCCGAGCGGCGGGCGGGCAACCGCGGACGCCATCCCAGGAGCCGAGCTCATGATGATCGAGGGCGTAGGTCACTCGATCCCTGACCAGCTCTGGGACAAGATCGTCGTCGGCGTCGTCGCCACCGCAGGGGCGGCCGGGCAGCCTTGAGCGCCAGCGGGCCGCTTGCCGGGCTGAAGGTGGTCGAGTTGGCCGGCATCGGTCCGTGCCCCTTTGCCGCCATGGTGCTGGCCGATCTCGGGGCTGATGTCGTACGGGTCGACCGGGCCCCCGCCGTGCCGTCCGAGCGGCCGAACGGTTCGAGCCGGGATCTTCTCCAGCGCGGCAAGCGATCGATCGGTGTCGATCTGAAGGATCCCGCCGGTGCCGGTCTCGTGCTCGAGCTCGCCCGCCGTGCCGACGCCCTCGTGGAGGGGTTCCGGCCCGGCGTCGCCGAGCGGCTCGGGCTCGGCCCCGGACCTTGCCTCGAGGCGAACCCTCGCCTCGTCTACGGCCGTATGACCGGCTACGGACAGGACGGCCCTCTAGCGGCGAGGGCGGGACATGACATCGACTACATCGCCGTCGCAGGCGTGCTCTCGCTCATCGGGCGCGCCGGGGAGCGCCCTGTGCCGCCTCTCAACCTGCTCGGGGACTTCGGTGGCGGAGGGATGCTGCTCGCCCTCGGGGTGGTGTCGGCGCTGTGGTCGGCCGGGCGCGGAGGAGAGGGACAGGTGGTCGACGCGGCCATGGTGGACGGGGCGGCCCTGCTCGCCATCATGACGTGGTCGCTGCGGCACGCCGGGATGTGGTCCGACGAGCGAGGGACGAACCTGCTCGACACCGGCGCGCCGTTCTACGAGGTCTACGAGTGCGCTGACGGCCGTCACGTCGCCGTCGGAGCGCTCGAGCCGCAGTTCTTCGCCGAGCTCGGCGAGCTGCTCGGCGAGGACGTCGCCGGCGGGGCGTCCCAGCAGGACCGCTCGTGGTGGGACGCCGGGAAGGTCCGCTTGACCGAGCTCTTCCTTACCAGGACCAGAGACGAGTGGGTGGCCCTCGCCGAGGGTAGAGACGCCTGCGTGGCCCCGGTGCTCACCATGGGCGAGGCGGAGGTGCATCCCCACAACGCCGCACGGTCCAGCTTCGTCGAGATCGACGGCGCCCCCCAACCGGCGCCGGCCCCGCGGTTCTCGGCGACGCCGTCGCGCGTCGACCGGGCCCCGTGCTGGCCGGGGGAGGGCGGTGCCGACGTCCTGTCGGAGTGGGGGATCGACAGGGGCCTCGTGGAGGCGCTCTTGTCTTCGGGAGCATTGCGGCTCCTCGCCTGAGGGCCCGGCCACTGGCGACGGGGACGTCTCCGCCGCGCTCTGAAAGGGGGAGCGGTAGCCTCGCTTGATGGCGCGGCGCTTTTTCATGTCGACGCTCGGCTGCCCGAAGAACGAGGTCGACTCCGCCAAGCTCGCCGGCCGGTTGTCCGAGGCCGGCTACGAACAGACTGACGCAGCAGAGCGCGCCGACCTCGTCGTCGTCAATACCTGTGCCTTCATCGAGGCCGCCCGTGAGGAGTCGATAGCCGAGATCTTGGAGCTCTCGGCCGTGCGCCGCCCAGGAGCGCGCCTCGCCGTGACGGGCTGCCTGGCGGAGCGCTTCGGCGACGAGCTGGCGGCGGCCCTGCCAGAGGTCGACGTAGTTGCCGGCTTCGGCGTGGACTTTGCCGCCGCGCCCGGCGAGGCTCGGGTCAGCCTGCTGGCGCGCCGCGACATCCCCTCGTTCGACCTGCTCGAGCTGCCGAGACCGAAGTCGGGCTCGCCGTGGGCGTACGTGAAGGTGGCCGAGGGATGCGACCGCCGCTGCGGCTTCTGCGCCATTCCATCCTTCCGCGGGCGCCAGCGCTCCCGTTCGCTCCCCTCCATCCTCGCCGAGGTCGAGTCACTCGAGGCTCGCGAGGTCGTCCTCGTCGCCCAGGATCTAGCCTCGTTCGGGCGCGACCGCTCGCGGCGACAGGAAGGCGGCGACGGGGGGGCATGCTCCGGCGGCGACATCGTCGCCCTCGTCGAGGCGGTGGCGAAGCTCGTGGACCGTGTGCGCCTGCTCTACCTCTACCCCTCGTCGCTCTCCGATGGCCTCATCGACGCCGTCGTGTCCACCGGTGTCCCCTACTTCGACCTCTCCCTCCAGCACGCCTCGGGCAGGCTGCTTCGCTCGATGCGGCGCTACGGGAGCCGGGAGCGGTTCTTGGAGCGGATCGACCGCATCCGGGCGCAGGCTCCGGAGGCGGCCCTTCGCTCGTCGTTCATCCTCGGCTATCCCGGCGAGACCGAGGAGGACCACGACGAGCTGCTCGGATTCCTCGAGGAGGCCGGCCTCGACTGGGCGGGCTTTTTCAGCTTCTCGCCCGAGAGGGGCACGCCGGCGGCGGCCGCCGACGGCCAGGTTCCTGCTGCACTCGCCCTCGAGCGCCTCGCCGAGTGCTCGGAGCTGCAGGACCGCATCACCGAGGCGCGCCGCGCCTCCCTCGTCGGCAGCTCCGCGAGCGTCCTCGTCGACTCGCCCGGGCGCGGGAGGTCCTTCAGGGAGGCGCCCGAGATCGACGGAGTCGTCCACCTGCCCGCCGAGCTGTGCCCCGGCGGCATCTACGACGTGCAGATCACGGGCTCACTCGGCCCAGATCTCCTTGCGGCGCCATGACGCCGGTCGCCCAGGAGCCGTCGGCCGCGCCCGAGGCACGATCCTTCGGCCCGAGCGCCGTCGCCACGCCGGCGAACGCGCTGACCCTCGTCCGCCTCCTCGCCACCCCTGTCTTCGTGGCGCTCGTGGTGCTCACGGGGCCGTCGACTTGGCTGCTCGTTGTGCTCTGGCTCCTCGTTGCCAGCTCCGACGGGCTCGATGGCGTCGTCGCCCGGCGCCAAGGGGCTACGACCTCGGGTGCCTTCCTCGACCCGCTCGCCGACAAGCTCCTGGTGGTCTGCGTGCTGGCCTCGCTCGCCGCCTTGGGGGAGGTCGCATGGGTGGCGGTCGGGCTCATCGGCGCCCGTGAAGCCGCGATGAGCGGCTTTCGAATTTATGCCTCGCGGCGGGGAGCTTCGGTGCCGGCGCGCCAGAGCGCCAAGGCGAAGACATTCCTTCAGGATCTCGTCATCGGCCTCGCCTTCCTTCCTCCAATCGGGCTGCACCACGCCGGGGTCGTCGACGCCGTGCTCTGGGTGGCCGTCGCCGTCACCCTGTACACGGGGCTCGAGTACGCCCGCGACGCCAGGCGGATCCTTGCTCCCGCCGGCCGCTCGACAGCCTGAGCCCGGCCAGGACGCTCCTTGCGGGTAGAGATCGTCGCCATCGGCACCGAGCTCCTGCTCGGCCAGGTCGTCGACACCAACTCGGCCCACGTCGGCGAGCAGCTTGCGGCTTCCGGCATCGACTGCCACTTCCAGACCCATGTCGGCGACAACCTCGGGCGCATCGTGCTGGCGCTTCGCACGGCACTGGCGCGTTCCGACGCCGTCGTCTGCTGCGGCGGTCTCGGTCCCACACAGGACGACATCACCCGCGAGGCGATCGCGCAGGTGATGAACGTCGGGCTGCGACGCGACGAGGGTGTCCTCGAGGCCGTCCGGGCCCTGTTCGCCAGCCGCGGCCGAGAGATGTCGCCGAACAATTGCCGCCAGGCCGACGTGCCTGAGGGCGCCACGCCGATCCCTCAGCGGATCGGAACGGCGCCGGGGCTCGTCTGCCCCGTCGGCCGCAAGGTGATCTACGCCGTCCCGGGGGTTCCCTATGAGCTCGCCGAGATGCTCGAGCGAGCCGTGCTCCCGGATCTGCGGGCGCGGATGCCCGAAGCGGCTGTCATCGCGAGCAGGACGCTGCGGACCTGGGGGCTTTCGGAGTCCCGCCTCGCCGAGTTGCTGGGCCCGCGACTCGAGGCGCTCGACAAGAGCGACGGCCAGGCCGTGCCTACGATCGCCTTCCTGGCGAGCGGCATCGAGGGCATCAAGGTGCGCCTGAGCGTGAAGGCCGCCTCGGCCGTCCTTGCGGGGCCCGTTCTCGACGCGGAGGAGGCCGAGATCCGTTCGGTCCTCGGCCAGGCGGTCTTCGGAGTGGACGGCGAGACGATGGAAGCTGCCGTGGGCAAGCTGCTGGTCGCCCGAGGCTGGACCCTCGGAGTGGCCGAGTCGCTCACCGGAGGGCTCATGGCGTCTCGCATCGTGAGCGTTCCCGGGGCGAGTGCGTGGTTCCGGGGAGCGGTCGTCTCCTACGCGGGCGACGTGAAACGGGAGGTGTTGCAGCTCTCACCCGGTCCGGTCATCTCTGCCGAGGCCGCCGTCCAGATGGCCGAAGGTGCGCGCCGGGCGCTCGGTGCCGACGTCGGCATCTCGACCACGGGCGTCGCCGGGCCGGACGCCGAAGAGGGGCGCCCCGTCGGGACCGTCTTTGGAGCCGTCGCCCTCCCCGGAGCGCGGCGTCGGCCCGAGGCCGTGGAGCTCCGCCTGCCCGGTGACCGCGAGCGCGTCCGCCAGATGGCGACGATCTCGGTCCTGAACGTCCTGCGCCTCGCCATCGCAGAGCAGGCCTGAGGTTCGGGCCGGGGCCGGCCCTCGCTCATCGAGCCGAAGGGCGCGACCTGCGCCGCATTGTGTAGAGCGGCGGACCGCCTCGCACCGGCCGCAGCTCTTCCACCTGCTCGTAGCCGAAACGTGCGTAGTAGGCGAGGTTGTCGCGGTTCTGGGTCTCCAGGTAGCAGTCGAGGCCGTCCGCGTCCGCCGCCGCCAGGCCGTCGCCCTGCAGGAGGGTGCCGATGCCGCTGCGCTGGACCGACGGGTCGACCACGAGCAGGGAGAGGTACCAGATCGGCTCGCGCGGGTGGACCTTGTCGGTGGCGACGAGGTACTTCGTGCCGTCGATGAGGGCCCGGGGTCGGGGGAAAAGCGCCCAGAGTGCTCCGGCCGCCTGGCGGAGCTGGGTCGGCACGGGGAGCGGGTAACGGCCCGGGCGTAGCCATCCGGCCACTCCGACGAGGCGCCCGTCCGGCTGCCTCGCTCCGTAGAGCGCCCCGGCGTCGCCGAAGCCCGCCAGGATCGAACGGCAGAACAGGGAGAGCCCGCGCGCCCGCAGCAGTGGGTTGCCGCACAGGTAGATGAAGAACGGGTCGAAGTGGAACGCCCGAGCGGCGACGGCGGCAGCGTCGGCAAGCTCCTGGCGGGAGCGGCCGAGCGGCGTGACCTCGACGGCTGTCATCGAAGCAGCTCCAGATAGAGCGCGTGGGTCTCCTCGTCGAAAGCCACCAGTCGCGCCACCTCCACCCTCGTATCGATCGCCCGCAGTGTGCCGACGGCGATCCCGGCCGCCTCGGCGGCCGGGAAGCCGTAGATGCCCGTCGAGATGGCGGGAAAGGCGATCGAGCGGGCGCCGACCGAGTCGGCGAGCTCGACGCAGGCCCGGTAGCAGGAGGCGAGCAGCTCGCGCTCGCCGTGGGTGCCACCCCGCCACACCGGGCCGACGGCATGGGCGATGTGGCGGGCGGGCAGGCCGAAGCCCTCGGTCAGCTTGGCCTTACCTGTGGCGCAGCCGCCGAGGGCGGCGCAGGCACGGCGGAGCTCTGCCGTGCCGGCGGCCCGGTGGATGGCGCCGTCGACGCCCCCGCCCCCCGCCAGCGC
Source organism: Acidimicrobiales bacterium (assembly GCA_050742375.1). Taxonomy (GTDB): domain Bacteria; phylum Actinomycetota; class Acidimicrobiia; order Acidimicrobiales; family Bog-793; genus JAKATT01. The sequence goes on from JBOGHY010000176.1 coordinate 15,066, forward strand.
CTCGTTGGCGGCGTTCACGACGACGTCGACCTCCTCGGTGGTGATGTCCCCGAGGACGGCGACGATGTCGAGACAGGAGGCTCGCGAAGCGCTCACGGCGCCATTGTGCCCGAGGTACCGCCTCGGCGCCTCGATTGCCGCCACCGAACGTGTGTTCGGAACTACAGTGATGTGAGACACGGCCGGGGGAGGGGTGATACACCCCCTCCCTATGGTGCCCGGCACAACTTGCCCGGCGCCGCCGACGAGCGGACCGAGGCCACGGCCGACGAGAGGGAGGAGATGAGAGAGATGGAGCGGGACAAGGCACTGGACATGGCCCTCGGCCAGATCGAGAAGCAATTCGGCAAGGGGTCGATCATGCGCATGGGCGAGCACGCGGGCGTCGGCGTCGAGGCGATCTCGACCGGGGCCATGGCGCTTGACCTCGCGCTCGGGATCGGCGGGCTGCCGAGGGGCCGGATCGTCGAGATCTTCGGCCCGGAGTCCTCCGGCAAGTCGACGCTCGCCATGCACGTCGTGGCCGAGGCTCAGCGCAACGGGGGCATCTGCGCCTACATCGATGCCGAGCACGCCATGGATCCCGCCTACGCGAAGGCGATCGGGGTCGACATCGACGAGCTGCTCATATCCCAGCCCGATACCGGCGAGCAGGGTCTCGAGATCGCCGAGATGCTCGTGCGGTCGGGGGCGATCGACGTGGTCGCCATCGACTCAGTGGCGGCGCTCACGCCTCGTGCCGAGATCGAGGGGGAGATGGGAGACACGCACGTCGGTCTACAGGCACGCCTCATGTCCCAGGCGCTGCGCAAGCTCACGGGAACCCTGTCGAAGTCGCGCACGATTGCCGTCTTCATCAATCAGCTCCGGGAGAAGATCGGGGTCATCTACGGCTCGCCCGAGGTCACTCCCGGCGGCCGCGCGCTCAAGTTCTACTCGTCGATCCGCCTCGACATCCGCCGCGTCGAGTCCATCAAGGACGGCGGGGAGATTATCGGGAACCGGACCAGGGTGAAGGTGGTCAAGAACAAGTGCCTCGCGGCCGGCACGGAGGTCTTCGATCCCGTGACCGGCTCGACCCACTCGATCGAGGACATCGTCGCAGGCGGTGTCGGTGGTTCGGTCGTTGCCGCGGACAAGCTGGGTCGGCTCTCCTCTCGCCAGATCCTGCAGCGGTTCGACCAGGGAGAGGCCGAGGTCATCGGGCTCGGGCTCCGCGACGGCACGACGCTCTGGGTGACGCCCGACCACCGCGTGCTCACCGATACGGGGTGGCGTGAGGCGGGAGACCTCGCGGTGGGGGATCGTCTGGCCAGGCCGCGCCGCTTCGGCTCCTTCGGGACCGCCGAGCCGGTCACCCCAGACGAGGCGCGGCTGCTCGGCTACCTGATCGGTGACGGCTACGTCGGGGGAAGAACCTCGATCGCGTTCACCAACATCAGTGACGAGTTGCACGAGGACGCCAGTGCCATCGCTGCCTCATTGGGCTGCAAGACGGTCCGTCGCGGTCGGCAGGGCATCGAGGCTACGAGACAGATCCAATCGGTCTTCTTCTCCGACGACGTCTCGGCTGGCGTGCTCGGCAACCTGCTCTTCGGTCTCTTCGAGACCGACGGCTGGGTGAGCCGGGAGCAGACGGGTGGCATCAGGGTCGGGTACTGCACGACCTCGAAGCAGCTCGCCTACCAGCTGCACTGGCTGCTTCTGCGGTGGGGGATCGGGAGCAGCGTCCGTCACTACAAGCTAGAGAGCAAGCGGCCGAGCATCATCGACGGCAGACGAGTGCAGGGCAAGCTCGCCACCTTCGAGGTCAGAGTCTCCGGCATGGACAACGTCGAGAGGTTCGTCGAAGCGGTGCCGATGTGGGGGCCACGGGGTCGGACGCTCGTCGCTGCCCTTGCAGAGCCGAGTGTCCGCCGGCACCGTGGGTCCGAGCGTGGCTACCTCCCGGCAAGCCAGTCCGAACCGGTCCTGGCATACCTGCGGGATCGTGGAGTGGCTGCGGCGACGGCCGTGTCGCTCCTCGGCGAGAAAGCAGGGAGTCGAACTTCCGGCCTGCGGCAGGTGCTCGGTGCGAGCCGTCTGCGGCGTGACCGTGTGGAGCGGCTGGCCGACGCTCTCGACAGTGCCTTCCTTCGCGGAGTCCTCGAGGAGGAGCTCTGGTACGACCAGATCGTCACGGTCCATCCAGCCGAGTGGCGGGATGTGTATGACATCGAGGTGGCCGACCACCACACGTTCGTCGCCAACGACGTCGTGGTGTCGAACTGCGCCCCGCCCTTCAAGGCTGCCGAGTTCGACATCGTCTACGGCAAGGGGATCAGCCGGGAGGGCTCCGTGCTCGATGTGGCTGTCGACCTCGGCATCGTGAAGAAGTCGGGTGCCTGGTACACCTACGAGGGTGAGCAGCTGGGCCAGGGCCGCGAGAACGCCAAGCAATTCCTGTGCTCGACGCCGGAGATGATGATCGAGCTCGACCAGCGCATCCGCGAGGTCATCGCGGCTGCAGAGATGGCCAAGGACCCTGCGCCCACGCCGATGGCGGGTGAGGACATGCTCGGTCTCGACGACGTCCCGCTCGGGGCCGGCGAGCATGACGACGAGCCAATTACCCTCGGCTGATCGCCGCGGTTACCGGGCCGGCGAGCGCCTACTCTGCCCGAGCGCGGCCACGCCGGTGCAAGGGGCCACCGCCGCCGGCTGCAGGCGGGCCTCGCCAAGGCACCTTCTGGAGCTGGCGTGCTCAGCGGGGGATCGAGGTGTGCTTGAGCTCGTTCAGCTCCGGGAAGCCCACCATGAGGCGGAGGATGCCTTCGATCGTGCGCCTGGCAAGGCGGGCGTCTCCGTCCGGGCGGGTCATCACTCGCACGAAGACCGCCTTGTCGCCGGCGACAAAGGTCGGAACCCCGAAGACCGAGTGCTCCTTCTCGGCCGCCTCGTGCTCGGCGCGGAACTGCTCGATGGGCCAGCCGTCGGCGATCTCGTTCAGGACGAAGGCGGCGTCGACGCCCTGGCGC
>JBOGHY010000177.1:0-11107 GCA_050742375.1 Acidimicrobiales bacterium
CGGAAGTCACGATCGAAGAACCACATCACGACGTCGTCGCCGGCAAGTTCGCTCGCCGCAGCGATGAGATAGTCGACGGCCGGTCGGCGGTGATTCCCGTGTGCAACCTGCGCGAGCCCACGTTGCATCTCGAGCGCCCGACGGCTCGTGCGTGCGTCGAGCTCCAGCCAGTGGACTGGCGAGAAGAGACTCTCGAACATTTCTTCGTACCGCTCGCCACGATCCGTGCGGTGCATGACCTCGAGCGCCACAGGGAGACAGGTCGCGATCTCATCGCGTTCGAGGCGAGCCGCGAGCTTCTCGGCTATGTCGGGACGTGCACCCTGGTTTGCCCACGCCCAGATTGAGGTGTCCGCGAGGTAGCGGGACAATGGCGCGCGACCTCAGGCGCGCGAGCGACGGAGCTCGGCGAGGTCGGCTGGCTCAGCGATCTCAAGTCCCCCGCCACGCACGAGTGCCGCAGCACGGCGCAGTGCAGCAAGCCGGTTCACCTCACGCAGCGCCCGGTCGACTGTCTCCCTCACCGTACGCGTCCCGAGCACCGCCTGTGCGCGGTGGAGCTCGTCCACGTCGAGTACGAGCGTCGTCCGCTGCTCGTGGACCTCTCCTTCGGTCTTCTTCATGGGTGAAGCATACAATTCACCACAAAAATATGCCTTTACCCTTCTGACGAGTATGCCTGCATTCAGCGGCGCCCCAGCCGCGTGGGATCAGGCGACGATGCTCACGACCTTCGGCGGCCGGGCCACGACCCGCTTCGGCTCGCGCCCTGCGAGCACGGCGGCGACCTTTTCGGAGGCGAGCGCCAGGGCGACGGCGGAGCGCTCGTCGATGCTGGGCTCCACCTCGAGCACGTCGCGGACCTTGCCGTTCACCTGGACCGGCATAGCCACGACCGAGGCGCGGAGCAGGGCAGGGTCGGCCACCGGCCAGGGCTGGACATGGACGTGGCGCCCGGTGCGGATCTCGTAGGCCTCTGCCGCCAGATGCGGGCAGAAGGGGGCGAGCAGCTCGAGGAGCGTGTCGATCGCGTCGGCGACGACCTCCCCGTCGGTCCTTGCGTGCACGTGGCGGTAGATGGAATTGGTGAGCTCCATGAGCGTCGCCACGGCGGTGTTGAAGGCGTACCGCTCGATGTCGCCGCTCACCTTGGCGATGGTGTGGTGGAGATCGCGGCGCAGGTCGCCCGCCGAAAGCCCAGCCACCGGCTCGGCTCCGCCAGCCGACGGGCTGGCCCCGCCGACCGCCAGACGCCACACCCGGTGCAGGTAACGGGCGCAGCCCTCGATGATCTCGTCGGTCTGGTCCGTCCAGTCGACGTCCTCGCCCGCAGGGCCCAAGAAGAGATGGGCGAGGCGCAGGGCGTCGGCGCCCACGCGCTCGAAGTACTCCTCCGGGGCGACGACGTTGCCCTTCGACTTCGACATCGCGGCGCCGTCGAGGCGGATCATGCCCTGGCAGAAGAGCTGGGCAAAGGGCTCGCGCAGCTCGGGCGCCGAGAGGCCGACGTCGCCGAGGGCGCGGGTGAAAAAGCGGGCGTACAAAAGGTGCAAGATGGCGTGGGTGATGCCGCCGATGTAGCGGTCGACGGGCAGGAAGCGCCGCACGGCGGCGACATCGACGGGCTCGTCGGCGTGGGGATTGGCGAAGCGCAGGAAGTACCACGACGAGTCGACGAAGGTGTCCATCGTGTCGGTCTCGCGCAGCGCCGGCCCGCCGCATTCCGGGCAGGTCGTCTTCACGAAGCCCTCGTCGAAGCGAAGCGGTGACTCGCCCGTCGGGCGGAACTCGACGTCCTCGGGCAACAGCACGGGCAGGTCCTCGCGGGGCACCCCGACGACACCGTGGGTAGGGCAGTACACGACGGGGATGGGGCATCCCCAGTAGCGCTGCCTGCTGATGAGCCAGTCCCTAAGGCGGTAATTGACCTCGCGGTGACCGACGCCGTGGGCCTCCAACCAGTCGACGGCGGCGGACTTGGCTTCGGCGACCTCCATCCCGTCGAGAAAGCCGCTATTGATCTTCCTCCCGTCCCCCGTCCACGCCTCGCCCTCAAAATCCAAAGGCGGCTCGACGGTGCGCACGATCGGCAGGCCGTAGGCAGTGGCGAATTCGTAGTCGCGCTGGTCCTCGGCGGGCACGGCCATGATGGCGCCCGTGCCGTAGGTGCCGAGGACGTAGTCGGCCACGTAGAGGGGGACCTGCTCCCTGTTGAAGGGATTGACGCAGTAGGTCCCCGTGAAAGCACCGCGGCGGTCGGCGGCTTTGGAGGCGAGACGCTCGAGATCAGTGGCTTTCGAAGCGGATTCGACGAGAGCCTCGACGCCAGGGCGGCACTCGTCGGTCGTGAGCTCCGCCACGAGGGGGTGCTCAGGGGCGAGGACCGCATAGGTCATTCCGAAGGCGGTGTCGGGGCGTGTCGTGAAGACCTCTATCTCGGTGCCGGCCCGCCCGGCGACGCCCAGGCGGAAGCGGGCACCCTCCGAGCGCCCGATCCAGTTGCGCTGCATGACCTTCACCTTCTCGGGCCAGTCGAGTGCCTCGAGGGAGTCGAGCAGCTCGTCGGCGTAGGCCGTGATGCGCAAGAACCACTGCTCGAGGCGCCGGCGCTCGACCAAGTCGCCCGAGCGTTCGCAGGTCCCGTCGGGGAGCACCTGCTCGTTGGCGAGCACGGTCTGGCATCCCGGGCACCAGTTGACAGGTGCCTCGGCCCGGTAGGCGAGGCCGGCCCGGAGGAGCTCGAGGAAGATGGTCTGGTTAGATCGCATGTAGTCGGCATCGTGGCTGCGCAGCTCGCGCCGCCAGTCGTAGACCGCCCCGAGGCGCCTCAGCGAGGACCTGAGCTCGGCGATGCGGGCCTCGGTGTAGTCCCGCGGATTGGCGTCGCCCTTTATGGCGGCGTTCTCCGCCGGCAGCCCGAAGCTGTCGAAGCCGATCGGCGAGAGAACCGCCTTCCCGCTCATCGTCGCCTGGCGCACGAGCACGTCCGAGAAGGTGTAGTTGCGGACATGTCCCTGGTGGGCCGGTCCGGAGGGGTAGGGGTACATCGACAGCACGTAGTACTTCGGGCGGGGGTCGTCCGCCTCGACCTCGTAGGTGGCCTCCTCGGCCCAGCGCTTCTGCCAGCGCGCCTCCACCTCTTTGAAGTCGTAGGGCGCCGGCATGCGACGAGGTTAGTTGCACGCACTGCACGGGCCAGCCTGCTCTGGGGACCCTTATGCGGGTGCTCAGCTCGCTGTGACGCTCCGGAGCCGGAGGGAGAAGCCGTCGTCGCCGTAGACGAGGGCGGCGCCGATGTCGAGCAGGTGGGTCAGCCACAACCCGAGCCCGCCGTCGGCGAGGTCGTGCGATCCCGGAGCGAGGCCCGAAAGCGGGTCGGCCGGACCGGGGCCGGTGTCGTGCACGGTGACGACGACGCGGTCGGCTGCGGCCCAGATGCGAACCGTCGTCGGGGGACTGCCATGGCGCAGAGCGTTCGTGACGCCTTCGGCGACCCCTATGAGGAGATCCTCGAGCGTCGCCGAGGGCACGGCGGCTCGGGCGAGCGAGCGGAGGACGTCGCGGGCCTCGAGCGCGGTCGGATCGGTGAGCTCGGCAGTGGGAGGCGACGACTCGAGGGGATCGAGGGAGACCGGGAGCGTGGCCGAGAGGCGACACTCGTACCTGGGGCTGGGCCGGCGTCCCGAGGCTGTCGTCAAAATGAAGGGGTGCGTGCGCTCGACGACGTCGATCACTTCGCTCGGCGTCGTCCTCGTGTCGTAGAGGCACAAGCTCCAGAGCGGAAAGTCGGCCCACTGGGTGTTGACGGCCGACTCGAAGCGGTCCCAGCCGGCGAAGCGTTCCGCGTCCGCAGCCTCCGAACGCGCCCCTGTGAGACGGATCTGGCCGGCGCCCTCTCGGAGCTCTGACACGAACCGCTGCCGGTAGGTGTCGATCGCCCGTGCGGGCGTGCAAATCCGGCCATCCCTGGCGACCAAGCTCACGCCCGGCGTGTCGGCGAAGCGGGCCAAAAAGCGCCAGGCGCCGGGCTCGGGGTCGGCGATGAGGACGGGCTCGCCGGCGGCGACCCCCTCCTCGACGAAGGGCACGACGAGACCCGCGAGCTCGCCGTCCGAGTCGTAGAAGCCCGCTTCGTGGAAATGGCCGACGTGGCCTGCGGCGGCGCCGGTCCTTGCGCTCACAGGGCACCTGCGAGCACGTCTGGGACCTCGCCCCAACCACGAGCGGCCGGTCTGTCCGGCGACTCCGCCAGGCCACGGCGGAGCAAGCGGCTCGCCATTTGCTGCTTTCGGGTCGGCACCCGCGCTCTGCCGACCGGTCCTCGCGCTCTGCTGGTCGTTCCTCGCGCCCTGCTGGTCGGTCCGTGATGACGCACCGGGGTTCCTATACCCAGGCGCCGTTTGCGGCACTCCGACTGCCGTCAGATGGGCTCTGCGACACTCCGACCACCTGAGGTGCCGTTTGCGGCACTTCGACCGCGGTCAGGTGCGCCACCGGCCCCGATGGATGCTGTTCTGTTTCGGGAGGCGGCGGGCGCTCAGGTCACGTGGGAGCTCGGCTCCGTAGCCCACGGTGATGGCACCGATGGGCCGGAATGGCTCGGGCATGCCAAAGACCTCCTGCACGGTGCCGATGCGGTCGATCGGGAGCCCGAAGAAGCAGGCTCCGAGCCCGAGGTCAACGGCCGTGAGCAGCATGAGCAGGGACGCGAAGCCGGTGTCAATGTCCCAGTAGGGCGAGGGCCACCAGGCGGCGGAGCGGTCCGTGTGGCCCTTGTCCGCCTTGGCGTAGCGGTCCAGGTAGACCTCCTTGTTGGAGCACGGCACGATCACGAGCGGTGCCTCGAAGGTGGCGGAGTGCCAATTCTCCTTGTCGTGGTCGGGCGTGGCCGCCTGGCGAAAGAGCGAGATGTCTCCGGGATCGTCGAGCACGAGGAAGGCGAAGCCCTGGGAGAAGCCCGCCGAGGGTGCCCGGAGGGCGTTCGAGACGATGGCTTCGACCACGTCCGGCGGCACCGGCCGGTCGGGAACGTACCTGCGGACCATGCGCCGGCGGCGGACAACCTCTTGGAATGCCATCCGGCGACGGTAACCCGGCACGCCGCCGGTATGTCGCCGTGCGCCGGTCTCGCTTGCGCCGGCTCCGACTAGGGTGAAGGCAACCCAGCGGGGGCGTAGCTCAGTTGGTAGAGCGCTTGACTGGCAGTCAAGAGGTCCGTGGGTTCGAGTCCCATCGCCTCCACCCAAATCCCCTGGTAGAGACGCTAAGGCCGGGGCTGGCAGGGGATAACAGGGAGCCCGTGTCATCCGTTTGCCATCGGTTCGGCCGAGCACCTCGTTAGCCTCGTCTGAACCGCCCCGGGATCGGTGACTGCTCCATCACTTGAGAGGATGGAGCAATGTCAGAGGAGAAGCGACCCGGACGACCGAAGGGCCGTGGGCCCTACCCCGTCGAAGTCCGCGACCGTGCTGTGCGGATGGTCTTCGAGCACCAAGACGAGTATCCGTCGCAGTGGAAAGCGATCGAGTCGATCGCAGCCAAGCTGGCGATCAATCACGAGACGTTGCGCCAGTGGGTGCGGCGGAAAAACGCCCGCACTTGGTGGCGGGGGTTGCCACCACCGAACCACTTCGGCCCTCCGCCGCACCCAACCCGCTGGAAGGCCGGCTTGCAACGTCGGACGTAGACGCCGTTGTGAGCGCCACTGAGGCCCACGGTCGATATATCTCGGTTAAGGGCCACCTTTGTCACCTTGGTTCCCAGGCCGCACGGTCGGCACCGTAGCCATGACCGGCGTGAGGCCAGCGCAGAGGCTCTCCAGCCAGGGTTCCAGGTGGGGAGACTGCCGTGATCGAGTGGCCGTCCGCTCGTAGCTGAACCAGGTGCTCTCCCACCTCGTCAGCCGGCTCGGCCCCCGAGTCCGGCTCGCTTGGAGTCGTCGCGATCAGCCAGGCGGTACGTGCAAGCGAGACACGTCGGATAGGCGTTCCGCCATAGCGACCCTGTCGGCGAAGACCATCGAGCGCCGCCGCAGCCGCCAAGTAGCCGGTGCCGTGGTCGAGGAGCTGGCAAGGCAGCGCACCCGGCTCCGCGGTTGCCTGGGTCTCGCCTGCAGCGAGTCCGGTTGCTGCCTGGATGACGCTGTCGAAGCCCCGTCGGCCTGCCCAAGGCCCGTGATGGCCCCACGCGTCGATGACCACGATGACCGTCCCGGGGTGGCGCTCGGCGATCGCTTCGGCCGAAAGGCCGAACCGGTCCAGGGCGCCCGGCCGATAGCCCTCAACAACAATGTCGGCGCCGTCGAGAAGGGTGTGCACGTCATTCAGACCATTGGGGGTCGCCAGGTCGAGGGTCGAGCTGCGCTTGGCCAGCAACGTGTCGGCGAACTTGCCAGGAGTCATGTCACGTCGGCGGGGAGCGTCGATCCGAAGGACGTCGGCGCCGAGGGCGCCGAGCAGGCGGGTGCAGACCGGACCGGCAATCACTCGAGTGAGATCGAGTACTCGAGGTCGCGGAAGGACTGAGCGCGGTGCCGCGTTGCCTACTATCTCGCAAGAGACAAGAGGCTCTTTGGCTACATCCCTTCCCTGCGGGTGGCGGCTCCAGACCTCGAATGACCGCACGGCAGCCCCGACACCGCCCGCCGCGAAGACCCTGTCTTCGAACTCGTCTCCCCGAAGCGAGGCGATCGCTTCTCCAACCGCATCGGCGACAGGTTCATCGACCCCGAGGGCGTTGAGGAGGGCGCGCTGATGCCAGGGGTAGTTGGCATGGGTACGGACCCAGCCTTCGGCGGCGGGCCAAAACCGCGAGAGAGGGGCGAACCCAGCCCCGGTGGCGGCCCCGTCCACGGAGAAGAAACGCTCGCTCCGGCAGATCTCGGCGATGTGACGCCGCTCCAGCTCGATCGGCGTTGACAACTGCCGCGGGTCCACGCTGACCGCGGCCCGCAATGCCGTGGCGACACACCCCACAGCGATGCTTTGCACGGCGAATCGGGACCGTAGGTGGCCCTGGCGCCCAGAGAGGACAACCGGAGCGCACAACACGTCGTCGTCACCGTCGGTCAGCGCCTTCCACAAGTCATCGAGCACGTCCGAGTCCACTCAACCAGTTTGCCATCGCCCTGGGCTGCGGCGACCTCCGTAGCACCAGATCCGCTGAAGGGCGGACCTGCATAAGGCACTGCATATGCAGCCGCCTTCTTGCGTATGCACAGCCCGCTGACCAGCACGCTTGGTCGGTGGTCGCCGACGCTCAGCAACAGGTCTGTACCGACCGCTTTCCCCCATCTGCGGCCGGTCGGGGCGCGGACGCGAGGGGCCCGCACACTGCGGCTTCGTTGGTGGCATCGAGATCACGATCGCAGCACCATCCGCCCGCAGCTCGAGTGGTGGCGAGAAGCCGGGCAACTTCTTTTCGCGGCGTGTCGATCGCGAGACGAGGAAACCCGAGCGCTTCCGCCCGTGCGGCATGCGAGGCGGTCGAACAACTCGACCGTGGCCATCAAGGCGGCGCGGGCATCGGAGACCGGGAACGCTGCCCAACACCGGTCGAGCGCCTCACGCACTTCTGCGTCGATCCACTGGTCGAGGTGCTTGCCGAGGAACCAGGTGTGGAAGTCCGGGCCGTAGCGCGACCGGTGATCCCACTCGATCATCTTTGAGCAGCTCCACCTTGGCGTCCCAATCGCAGACCTTGGCGAGCCGACGGCTCGTTGCGCACGACGCAACGGGCTCCCATGATCGCCGCCGCACAGGTGGCGACGCCCAAAGCCTCGTCGGGGGTGGCGAAGCTCTCCATGCGCACCACCGTGCTGTTCTTGAATGAGAGGACCAATGTGCGCGGCCCTCCGGCTGGTTCGAGCGTGGAACCCGCCGGTCCGGGGCCGAAGTCGGGCCCGTCGACCGTGACGATCACCCGGTCACCCGCCTCTTCTGCCTCCATGTGGGTGACCCTCGGCGGTTGTCCGCCGCGGGCCGAGCCGAGCACCCCGCAGACCTCGTCGCGCCCGTGGCAGACAAGTTCGGGCAGCACACCCTGCCACACCACGTCTTCCGCCAGCGCTTCTGCCAGAGGCGGGCGCAGGCACATGAGAGTCAGCATGACCAGATCGAAGAAAGCATCGCCAATCTGAGCGAAGTCGGTGTCGACGACAGCCGAGAGGTTCGCACCGTCGACCAGAAGATTTCCTGGATGAAGATCCCAGTGGACCATGTCGTGACTGACGAAGTCGTTCAAGTCGAGAGATCTCCCGAAGGCTTCGATCGGCTCGATCAGTGCGTTCATCGTGATCGCGAAGGGATGCATGGCGGCAGTACCCATTCCCGCCGGTAGCAAGCGTGGTGATGAGATTCATCGGCCAACGAATAGGGTCGTGATGCTCGGCCAGTCCGAGTCGGCGAGTGTGCAGCACGAGGAGCTGATCGACGAGCTCGTGGCCGATCCTCGTCGGCGTAGTTCCGGGCATGAATCCTTGGATAACGGAGCGAACGTCGTCGGCGTCGATCACTGATTCAGTCGGAACCGGCCAGCCCGCCTGAAGGCGGAGGCGCTCCGAGAGAGCGACGGCCTCGCCCCGCAACGATCGCCCATCGGGCGTTGCGTCCCACTTCACAATGACCGGCTGGCCATCTGGAGCGAGGAACATGTGGGCGCCCGGGTTTCGCCGCCGGCGAGCGCCCGGAGATAGCGAAACTCACCTCCCGTGACATCTTTGAGGATTGAAGCGGCCATCTTCACATCAACCGTGGCACCACGGCTCACCGTTGGCAGCTCGAACGTGGTTCAGACCGCAACAATTCGCACGAGATCGCGCAGCCCCTGGAAGTCTTCACGGTTGCGCGTGTAGATCGGCAAATCCTCGGCGCATGCCGTCGCCGCGATCATGAGATCCAAGGCCCGAGTCCCTCGCGCCTTGCGTCCTTTCGCAACCTCCGCAGCGTAAATTCGACCGTAGGCGCGAGCCGCTTCTCCGTCGAAGGGGAGGGGATCGAAAGCTGCCTCCGAGCGTTGCAAGCGGTCCTGGCGACGTGCGCGTTCCAATGTGTCCTCCGTCGCGTGTGGGCCGGCGGCGAGCTCGGCCATGGTGATCGCACTCACCGCCAGTTCGATCGGGAGCTGTCGAGCGTCGAGCTGTTCGAGGTCGATAACGACGGAGGTATCGACGAGCCCCCGTACGTCGCGTGGAGAATCAGGCACGAGGATCGGTGTCCTGGGATACGACGCGGTCGAGATCCGTGCGAAGCCGGGCCAAGTCGACGCTTGGGGCACCACGGAACATGGCGACGGCGGCATCGGCGCTCACGAACCGGTGCCGTCGAAGGGGAGTCAATTCGCCGACCGGCACGCCGTTCCGGGTCACGATGAAGCTCTCGCCCTGGTCCAACCCCCTCATGATCTCGCCGCTGTCGTTCCGAAGCTGCCGTTGGGTGATATCTCTGGCCACGACCGCCACTGTAGCACGATGCGCTACGACAGCCGCACCCAATCGTAATCGACACTCAAGCTCGCCTCGCCCCCCGTCTCGGACTACCGGCGACGTGGGGAGGACTTGCAGATAGTGGGTGGTCGAGGTCGATGATCGCACTGGGGATCACGGCGAAGCGGACGCTCCTATGTGGTGTCAAGCCCTTGGTGATGGGGTTTCGGTGACAACAACGCTGTCACCGGGGGGCAGGGCCTCGGCAAAGTCGCAAGACCTGCTCGTTGACCTGAGCTGACGCGAGGGTACTGGCGTTTTCTTCCCGGGTCTGCTACAAGATCGGAGATGACGTCGCCAACGCTCTCGGTTCGTCCGATCCTCTCCCACGAACGGGCGCGTTTCGACGAGACGCTCGAACGCGAGCACTGGCTCGGCGCGGGCCTCGTCGGCGAGGTCATGCGTTATGTCGCAGAAGAAGAAGGCCAGTGGTGCGCACTGGTCGGCTTCGGCTCCGCCGCTCTGTGCGTAAGGAGCAGGGAGGAGCTCATCTCTTGGAGCGACGACCAGCGCCACCGCCGCCTCCGCTACATCACCAACAACCAGCGCTTCTGCATCCTCGAGGAACGACGCCGGCCAAACCTCGCCTCCGAGGTTCTCTCGCTCACCTTGGGCCGGCTCTCTTCGGACTTCGAGGCGCGCTGGCGTCACCCGGTGGTCGCGGTGGAGACCTTCACCGACCCCTCCCGCCACCTCGGCACTTGCTACAAGGCGTCGAACTTCACCCTGCTCGGCACCACCTCTGGGTTCGGCAGAAGAGCAGGGCGCTTCGTCCACCACGGCGCCGAGAAGGCCTACTGGCTGCGCACCCTGCGCCGTGACGCGACCCGCCTGCTCGTCACCGCCTTCGACCCGCCCGCCCTTGTCGGAAGGAGAACCGTGGCTGGCCCCGACCTCAACCGTCTCGACCTGCAGGGCCTGCTCGACGAGCTCAACAAGGTCCCGGACCCACGGAGGAGAAGAGGCATCCGCCACCATCTCCCCCAGATCCTTGCGATCGCGACCGTCGCCACGCTTCGGGGCGCGACCAGCCTGTTCGCGATCGGCGAGCTGTCGAACGAGCTGCCAGAAGAAGCGCTCGCCCGCCTCTCCTGCCGGGTCTCGCCCAGGACCCACAAGCGGGTCGCACCAGAGGAGTCGACGATCCGCCGTGCGCTCAAGGCGATCGACGCAAACGAGCTCGACAGAGTCGTGAACGCCTGGGTCAACGCCCAGGTCGCCTGTGGGCGCCTGGAGGCTGAAGCAGCGGTCGAGATCGACTTCTCGGTCATGGTCGAAGACGATGAGCGCGACCACGACGAGGAGGACGGCGAGAGAGGCGACACGACCACCACAGGCGATGGTCGAGTCACCTTCCGGCGTGCGGTCGCCCTCGACGGCAAGACCCTTCGCGGCGCTCGCGTAGACGACGGCCGCAAGGTCCACCTCGTCTCGGTCGTGACGCATCGAGAGGGCACGACCATCGCCCAGGCGAACGTCGATCAGAAGACCAACGAGATCACCGTCTTCCGCCCGCTCCTCGAAACGCTCGACCTCACCGACGTCGTCGTCACCGCCGACGCGCTGCACGCCCAGCGCGAACATGCGAAGTTCCTCGTCAGCCGCGGCGCCCACTATGTCTTCGGC
>JBOGHY010000178.1:0-6270 GCA_050742375.1 Acidimicrobiales bacterium
CTTCCTGGTCGGGCTGACCAAGGTGAAGGACAACGACACCGGCGTAGCATCCAGCCTGGTCAACGTCGCTCAACAAGTCGGCGGCGCCATCGGCTTGGCGATCGTCGGCACCGTGGCCTGGAGCGCGGTGACGTCCAACCTGCGATCCGCCTTGCACGGGTCCGCCGCCACGGCAGCCACGACGCACGTCCAGATCTACCATCACGCGCTTGCGACCGGGTTCTCGGGGGGCTACCTGGTCTCAGCGGGCGTCCTGGCGCTGGCACTGATCGTCGCGCTCGTCGTGATCCGGGTCCGGCGGGCCGACCTGTCCGGCGCCCGCCCGACGTCGCTGGCCGGGCCAGACGAAGAGCCCGCAGACGCCCGTCACGACGGGAACGCCGGTTTCGCACGTAGCGCGATCGACGTCACGACCAGCAGCTGAGGCCGGCAGTGGAGAGCATTTGGACCCCGTGCCCGGCGCCGAAGTTGGTCGGGCGGGAGCCCTCGCCGAGCCCGGCCGCAGGCCACCCCCGCGAGGCCTACGTCCGTGCGTCAACCCAGACGCGGCACCAGTTCAACGAGGCCGTGTTCACGCGCATCGAGGTGCGCGACGGCAAGATCGCCGACGTGGGGTACCACCCGCCGTTCGACCTGCTCTTTTCTTCGAGCGACTTCGAATACGGCGATTTGGTTGGTTGGTTTGGTGGAAATGGTGCCTCCGGATACGACCCGCGGTCCCAGCGTCGCTGGTCAGGATATCCGGCTGGGTGGCCGGAAACCGGCGGCACCTTCTTGCCGGGACGAGACCCTGACGGTCCTGTCCGTGCTCACGGCGCGCGACAGCAAGCCGGTGTTCACGGTGCGTGAGGTCTACGCCGAGATGGTAGTCAGCGGTACTCGGTACGCCAAGTCGACTGTGTTCAAGACCATGCAGCGTATGAAGGAGCCGGCGGGTCGCCCGCCGCATATGCGTCTCGAGCGCGTCGCGCACGAGGGCTTCCGGGTCCAGTTGGGGGGCATGAACTCTCGGCAAAGCGCTCTATAGATCCCCAACCCGGTGTGCGGCGCAGTCTGTTGATTCGAGGGCGCCTTCCAGGTGTGCGATAACCGCGACAAGCGACATCCGGACCACTGAGCGGGGCCGCTCACTGCTGCTCCCCCTATGCCGGCCGGCGGCACCAACGCGCCAGACAGCCGGGAGGACGGAGCCAGCGGACCGGCTCCAGCCGTGGCTACGTCCCGCGGCCTGTCCCGGGGGGACCGAAGACCCGCGGCTGCACCGCGTTCATGCCAGTCTTTGAGTCAATCCTCAGGGATCCTCTCGTCCGGGCCGTCGCTGTACGCCCAACCGAGCTGCCGCGCCGATACCGCGGGGCGCGACTTCGGCGCATTGGCGAGGCGCCAGCGAAGCACCGCTTCCAGGTCCTCGACGGGCTGTGGTGCCGCTAGCCACTCGAGCGACTCGTAGCCGCTCGGTCGGGCGGCTTCTCCTCTCCGGTTGGCACGCACCCGAAGAGGTCAAACGTCCTGTACCTGAGCAGGCTCACGACCTCGGGATGGTTCGATCCGTCCGTCGTCTTCGCCAAGAACGCCGGCGTTGCACAGAGGTTCCATAGGGCCGTATAGGTCTCAGGGTTCCGTGGGTCGCCCCAGACGTGGTTGAACTGGACATCGCGGCCCTTCACCCGCTGTGCGGCCCACAGGAAGGCGAGGGTCGGCCCGTTGTTGTCGTCGTACATGACACTTCTACCGTCGGGGAGCTGGCCGATCTTTCCTCGCCTCGTCGGCTCCCGGACGAGGCGGAACAGGGCCCTGCCCTTCGTCTGATCGACAGTGTCCGGGTGGAGGAAGACCGTGTGCGCCGCGACGGCGTGGAGGACCGTCTCGTAGCCTGCGCGCTCAAGCGCGGCCGCCAAGGCGCTCACGCCGTCAAGGATCGGGGATGACGCCGGCCGAGCTGGTGCCGCTGGCATGGCACGGGGCCCCTCAATCGGTGCGTCGGCCGGCGAGAAGACCACGGCGTCGCCGAGACGGACCTCGCTCACCCGCCGCCCGAGCGCCATCCACGCGAGTGCGTGGGGGCGGTTGTGGCTGAAGGTGTTTCCCCACCAGGGACGGTGGACACGGGCGCTCTGGGGGAGCCCACCCACGAGCTCATCGAGCTCGGAGAACGTGAACGAGACAGGCTCGTCGCTTGGCGCTGACTCGAGCGCTAAGCGGAGGGGGTCGTCCTTGGCGGTCATCACAGACACCGATCCATCGTCGGCGACGGTATCTGACGGGGGGTGACCATGTGGGGTGCCGAATCTGAACATCTGGCACGATGGCGGTCGCCGCGCCGATGAGGGCATCTCGTCAGTGAGAAGCGTCGTCGCCCGAGTGACCGGACCGCGGCCACGGCTACATTTCGATCCGTAGTCGACGAGCCCGCTGTCGAAAGGCCTCGGCACCACCCTCCAAGACCTCGCACACCGCCTTATGCAGCGCAGCGAGTCGAGCCGTCGTTCCTCCGCCGATGACACTCGAGCGGCATGCTGCTTGGATATCGGCTGAGAGGCGGATCAACGTCGTCGGCTTCGATTGTGGGATAGGGCTGCCCCAGTCGACCGATTATCGCGACACTCCTTTCCGGTGGAGAGAAGGGCAGTTTCCGATGGACGAGGCGTGGCTACGTCGGCGCCTGTCTAGCGCCGAGCTGATCATCGGCGACATCACCGACACCGTGTCGACCTATGAGCCTGGCCCGCCCGTCGGTTTCGCCTCCTATCTCCACCGGGTCACAGGACGGCGGTGGGTAGTCCGACCACTCCGAGCGTGGCACCCAGCCAGCTTTCCTCGGAGTCTCCGCGGTCGGGCACGACGGAGCCAAGGCCAGGAGGCCGGAGGGGCAACGCGACGAGGACGCGGCGAAACCACCGCAGCTGGGCTACCACTTTGGTCCTATTCGTGTCCTGCGGCCTCCCACTGACCGATTCTGCCGACGTTATCCCTGGCCAGAAGAGGAGGGATGTGGTGAGGTCTTCACACTTGGGGTTGAGCTGCCCCTTTGGCACCGATTTGTGAAGCTACCCGCGGGTTAGGCGCGCCTCGACCACGGGCTGTCCACAGGCTCTAGGACTTACGGCGGGTACGGGGGTCGGCCTCCAAGGCAGCCAGCCCGATCGCCTCTAGGCGGCCAAGAAGCTCTCGAAGGCGCCGGTCATTAGCGATGTAGGCGCGGTAGTCCTCTGCTTGAGTTGCCGAGAGCCAGTTGCCGACGGTCTTTTTGGCGACCTTCCTCGTCCACTGGAAGTACGGACCGTGCGGCTCGGGTGGCTCAGCCGTGCATTTACAGCCCTGTCGCCCACAATGTGTCCGCCGCTCGGCGATCGTGCCTGGCAGCACCTCGCCCGAGCTCGCGATCTGGGCAAGCTCGGCCGCGATTCGTGCCGCCTCGTCGCGTTGCGCCTGGCTCAGTGCCACAACACAGCTTTACACGGGGGATCCACCACAACAGCCGTAGCGTACTGTATATATACGGTGAGATGACTGGCCCGACGATGTCTGCGAGCGAGACGATCTCCACCTTCACGCCCCGATCTGTCCCTTTGGAGGCGGCAAGCTTCGCCCGCCGGGTCGTCACCGAGGCCGGCCCGAAGACCCCAAGCCGCGCGAAGGCACTGTTGTTCGCGGCGGGAAAGCTCGCGAGCTTCGGGTTGTCGATCGGCCTCGATCTCGATGAGAAGGTGCTGTTCAAAGACTCGGTGATCGAGCGCTTCGTGCTCTCTGGCCATTCCGGCAGTCCGCCGACGCGACGGACACTTCGCACCAATCTCAGGTACCTCGCCCGGAGCTGTCTCCCACATCGGGTGCCAAAGCCGGTCGCTCTTCCCCGTGAGCGGGCCAAGACCCCCTACAGCGCCTTTGAGATCGCCTCGTACCTCGCTTTGTCAGACGGCCAGCCGACGGTGCTTCGCCGGGCGCGGGCAAATGCCCTTGTCTGCCTCGGTGCTGGTGCTGGCCTTGTCGGCGGTGAGCTTCGCCGTGTACGCGGGAGCGACGTTCTCTCTCGCTCGGGGGGCGTCGTAGTCGAGGTGGGTGGCCGGCGCCCTCGTGTCGTGCCGGTGCTCAGCGCCTATCACCACCGCCTTGTGGCTGCGGCGGACTTTTTCACTTCGCGCTACCTCGTCTCTGGTCACAACCCCGACAGCCACAATGTCACGAGCCCACTCATACGCTCTCTTTCTGGCGCGATCGATCTTCCACGCCTCGAGCCTGCGAGGCTCCGATCGAGCTATCTCGTGTCCATGGCCGAGGCGATCGGGCTACGGGCCTTCATGGACGCGGCCGGTATCTCCTGCTCCCAGCGCCTCGGCGATCTCGTCGCCGGGCTCGGTCGCCCGAGCGAAGAGGACGCCATAAGCCTCCTTGGCGCAAGGCGGCTTTGACCGAGCTCTCCCGCATCGAGGCACTCCTCGACGAGCCCGGGCTCGCCAGAGAGATCGCCGAGATCGAAAAGCGACCCCCGATCGGGGTACGCCCTCGCCAGTGCTCGGTGCGCACGCTGCTTTTCGGCATGCTCGCCTGCGTCGCAGGCGGCCACCAAAGCGCCCACCTCACCGCCTCCCATGCCGCTCTTTGCGATCTTTCTCCCGCCGACAAGGTCCGCCTCGGGGTCGTGGCCACCTGGAGGACCGGGCCGCACACCCTCACCTATCGCCAGATCGAGTACACGATGGGCCGCCTCGGCGGGGCGCTTCGAGCCGAGCTCCTAGACGGCGCGCCGTCAAAGCGGCTCCAGGCGCTGTGCGACGCGCTGCTCGAGGCGAGCATCGCCCTTTCCTACAAGAACGCCGCCTCGTCCTATGCGATCGACTGGACCGACGTCCCGAGCTTCTCGCGCCCGCCGTCAGAAAAAGACGGCCCCTGTGGCGATCCCGAGGCTTCGTGGGGGCACCGGCGCGGGGACGGGCCGGGCCAGGCTGACGAGCTGTTCTTCGGCTACTACGCCTCGCTCATGACGATGGTCAGGAACGAGCACGGGGCGGGGGTGCCCGAGCTCATCCGGCGGGCGCAGCTCACGAGCTGTCGCCACGATCCGGTTCCTTCTTTTGTTGGCGTCGTCACGGCCAGCGCGGCCAAAGGTGTCGTTGTCTACGACCTGCTCGCCGACTCGGGCTACTCCTACAAGATCCGGCACTTCGCCATCCCGCTGCGGCGAGCAGGTGCGCGCCTCATCGTCGACCTGCACCCCTTTGACCGGGGCCCGAAGGGGACCTATGCGGGTGCGATCTGCCACAACGGCAACTTGTACTGCCCGGCCACCCCAAGGGCCCTCTTCGAGCTCGGGCCACTTGCGCGCGGGACGCCCGAGGCCGAGATCGCCGCGCACGACCGAAAGGCGGCCGAGCTGTCGCGCTACAAGCTCTCTCGCCTAACCGCCGACGACCCCGACGGCTACCACCGCGTCTGTTGCCCGGCGGAGATGGGAAAGCTCGCCTGCCCGCTCCGGGCGGCCTCGATGACCCTCGATCGCAA
The DNA here is from genome assembly GCA_050742375.1 of Acidimicrobiales bacterium. Taxonomy (GTDB): domain Bacteria; phylum Actinomycetota; class Acidimicrobiia; order Acidimicrobiales; family Bog-793; genus JAKATT01. The sequence goes on from JBOGHY010000178.1 coordinate 5,500, forward strand.
CCGCCCGGAGATCTTCTCTCCCCCAGAGCACCCGCCCACCTGCTGCACCCAAAAGAGCGTCACGATCCCCCCGCAGGTGAACGCCAAGACAGCCCAGCGCCACGACTACCCCTCGCCCGCCCACCGCCACAGCTATGGGAGGCGCAGCGCCGTCGAGCGGTCCAACTCCCGTCTAAAAGACCCCTCCGGGATCAACCTCGACGTGCGCGGCTGGTGCAAGCTCATGGGGGTCACCCCGCTCGCCCTTTTCGTCGCGTGCGCCTGCGTGGTCGTCAACTTCGGGCTCATAGACGCCTTCGAGGCGCACAAGGTCGAAGAGGCGCGCCGGACGACACCAGCCGAGCCGAGGCCGCGCCGCCGGCGACGCCGGACCCTCGCCGACCTCGCCGCCGCCAACGCGCCGCCGTAGCCGCTCAGCCCTCGCAGCCTCTCTGCCCCCGCTCATCGTGTCGCGCCCGGGGGGAACGTCCCAGGTGCGACGAACGGTCCGCAGGGGACGCATACCAGTGCTACACCCAAATGTGAAGATGGGCCGAGGTCAAACGTGAAGACCTCGTGGTGGAGGTGGCGGGAGTCGAACCCGCGTCCTCCGGCTTCTTGGTGGGACTTCTCCGAGCGCAGCCGGTGGAGCTGTCTCGAGCCCACCATGCCACCGGCGGCTGGGCGGGTCTCCAGCTGGCGAAGTTGTCCCCGAGCGGCGTGCCAGCGGCACCGCCCGGGTAAGCCTCACAAGATGATGCCTGCGACCGGTCCGTGAGGCCGGGGCCGGGC
>JBOGHY010000179.1:0-5184 GCA_050742375.1 Acidimicrobiales bacterium
GATCGAGCCCGACGTAGCGGGCCTCACGGTGGTCGTCGGTGCAAACGGATCGGGCAAGACAAGTCTTCTCGAGGCCGTTGGGTACGCCTCCACGTTGCGGTCGTTCAGGGGCGTTCCCCGCGAGTCCCTGGTGCGCTCCGGCGCAACAGCCGCCGAGATCATCTGCGGACTCCGGGAGGGATCCCGCCGGGGCGACATCTGCATCGAGATCGTTCCCGGTCGGCGGGACAGGGCTTCTCACAATGGCCGGCGAGTCGAGACGACCCGCCGGCTTGTCGAGGCACTCCGAACGACGCTATTCACCCCGGACGACCTCGTCCTTGTAAAAGGCTCGCCATCCGGGCGGAGGGACTTTCTTGACGACCTGCTGGAGGCGACCTCGGCTGAAGCGGGCGCGGCGCGAATCGAGCTCGAGCGGGTGCTGCGTCACCGGAACGCCTTGTTGCGCCAGGCCCGCGGGCGGCTCGGTGGGGCCGAGGGGCTCTCGCTCGACGTGTGGGACGAACGCCTCGCGCTTGTCGGGTCACGCGTTGCAAGGGCGCGGGCGCGATTGATCGGGGAGCTGGCGCCTTGTTGCGCCGCAGCGTTCGCCGCGATCACGCAGGGCGCCGGAGTGCTGGAGCTCTCCTATGAGACCTCGTTCGGTGACGACCTGCTCACCGCCGTACGCGCCGCGCGGGAAGAGGATCTTCGCCGACAGGTCACCACGGTCGGTCCCCAGCGTGACGAGCTCTGGATCCGAGCCGGCGGTCTTGACGCCCGCACGCGGCTGTCCCAGGGACGCCAGAGGTGCGCCGCGCTGGCGCTGCGGCTCGGGAGCCACCGCTACGTCGCCGGGGTGACGGGAGTCGTACCTGTGCTCCTGCTGGACGACGCCTTCTCTGAGCTAGACGCGGACACCGGCCGGCGCCTCCTCGAAGAGCTGCCCGAGGGTCAGGCGCTCCTGACGACGGCAGGCCCTATCCCAACGGCAGCCTCGCCGAGCGCAGTTATCCGACTGTACGACGGTGCCGTCTTGTGAGCGCCGACGACGACAACACCTCGTCCGTGCCGATCAGGTCCGCCGTCGAGTCCCTCCTCAGGTCACGGGGGCTCGAGGACGCCGCCCGCCTCTCCGAATTGACCGCCTCTTGGGAGACGGCGGCCGGTGTCGACCTCGCCCGACGGGTGCGCCCGGTCGGGCTTCGGGGCGACGAGCTCATCGTCGAGGTCGAGGAACCGGCGTGGGCGACTCACGTGCGACTGTCGTCGGGAGCCCTACTCGCCGTCCTGGCCGAGCACCTTGGCCCTGGCGCTCCGCACCGGCTCTCCGTGCGGGTCGCCCGGCCCCGCACCCGACCCGGCGAGGACGGTGGCGTCTGACTCGGCGAGGACTGTGGATCGTCCCCGACATGCTCGAAGAAGGCACCCGGCGCCGGTAGAATATCGGCATCGCCGAGCGTCTCGCAGCCAAAATCGCGAGCCACGCGGCCCTGGACGTCCGACTAGAGAGAAGGCCGCGTCCGTTGCCTGAAATCGAGACCGCCAAAGCTCCGTCCCGCAAGGCCGAGGTGTCCTACGACGCCCGGGACATCACGGTTTTGGAGGGTCTCGACCCGGTCCGTAAGCGGCCGGGAATGTACATCGGCTCGACGGGACCGAGCGGGCTGCACCACCTGGTCTGGGAGATCGTCGACAACGCCGTCGATGAGGCGATGGCCGGAGAGTGCACGCGTATCGACGTGACGCTGCTCTCTGACGGCGGGTGCCGTGTGGCAGATGACGGCCGCGGCATCCCGGTGGACCCACATCCCCGCTACAAGGCCAAGTCGGCTGCCGAGGTCGTGTACACGATGCTCCACGCAGGAGGGAAGTTCGGAGGATCGAGCTACAAGGTCTCGGGCGGTCTGCACGGCGTCGGGGCATCGGTGGTGAATGCCTTGAGCCGGCGGCTCGTGCTCGAGGTGGACCGGGACGGCAAGCGCCACGTGATGGAGTTCGCAGACGGAGGCGTGCCCGTGGCGCCGCTGCGGGTCACGGGCGATGCCCCCTCAGGCCACCGCGGGACGACCGTGTCGTTCTGGCCGGACGCCTCGATCTTCGAGGAGGTCGACTTCCGCGCTCAAACAGTGCTCGAGCGCCTCCAGGTCATGGCGTTCTTGAACCGCGGCCTCGAGATTCGCTTCAGGGACGAGCGAGGAGGCCGCGAGGCGTCGGAGACCTTCAGGTACTCGGGCGGCATAGTCGACTTCGTGCGACACCTCAACCAGGCCAAGGAGCCGCTCTTCAAACGCGTCGGCTCGTTCGCCCAGGCCGAGGAGGGCCAGGAGGTCGAGGTGGCTCTCCAGTGGAACACGGGTTACTACGAGAGCCTCCACTCCTTTGCGAACGGCATCGCCACTATCGAAGGGGGCATGCACGAAGAGGGCTTCCGAAAGGCTCTGACGAACGTGGTCAACAAGTTCGCTCGCCAGAAGAACCTGGTGAAAGAAGGGGCCGACAACCTCTCCGGCGAGGACATCCGCGAAGGCCTCACGGCCATCGTCTCCGTTCGGCTCACCGAGCCTCAGTTCGAGGGCCAGACCAAGGCCAAGCTGGGCAATGTCTCCATGCGCTCGCTTGTCGAGCGAGCCACGAACGACAAGCTGGCCGAGTGGTTGGGCGAGAACCCGAAAGAGGGCGGCCAGATCGTCCAAAAGTCGCTCCTGGCACAGCGGGCGCGTCTCGCCGCCCGTCAGGCGCGCGACCTCACGCGGCGAAAGAGCGCCCTCGACGGTGCCGGCCTGCCGGGCAAGCTGTACGACTGCTCGTCGCGCAACGCCGGTGAGTCGGAGCTGTTCATAGTCGAGGGGAACTCGGCTGCGGGCTCGGCCGTGAAAGCGCGCGACCCCCGTACTCAGGCGGTGCTGCCGATCCGGGGCAAGATCTTGAACGTCGAGAAGGCGCGAATCGACAAGATGCTGAAGAACGCCGAGATCCAGGCCCTCATCATGGCGATCGGGGCCGGGCTCGCCGACGAGCTCGACCTCGAGAAGATCCGCTACGACAAGGTCATCATCCTGGCAGATGCCGACGTCGACGGCTCGCACATCCGGACGCTGCTCCTGACCTTCTTTCTCCGCCAGATGCGAGCCTTCGTCGAGGCCGGCCACATCTATGTTGCCCAGCCACCGCTTTACTCGGCCGAGGTGGGGACCTCGAAGGTATACCTGAAGGACGACGCCGCCCGGGCCGGCTTTCTCGTCGAGCACCCGAACTACGCGAAGGAGTTCGGTCGCTTGAAGGGTCTCGGGGAGATGGACTGGCAGGAGCTGCGTGAGACGACGATCGAGCCCGCACGTCGATCGCTCCTGCAGGTGACCGTGGAGCAGGCGAGCATCGCCGACGAGATCTGCTCGGTGCTCATGGGCGACGACGTCGAGCAGCGGCGGCACTTCATCCAGACGAACGCCAAGGACATCCGCTTCCTCGACATCTGAGGCGCGGTCCAAGGCGCCAGCCCCCGCCAACTCTGGTGGGGACCCTAGGAACGATACGAGGAGCTGATGGCAGGCAGCAACGGCCGGAGAGGCGGCGCCGACGGGGGCGAGGGAGCCGACGCGGGCGAGGGCGGTCTCGCCGTCGGTGTCGTGCCGATCGAGATCCAAGAGGAGATGGAGCGCTCGTTCCTCGAGTACTCCATGTCGGTCATCGTCCAGCGGGCGCTCCCCGACGTCCGCGACGGCTTGAAGCCCGTTCACCGGAGGATCCTTTATGCCATGGGCGAGGAGAACCTCCGCCCCGACCGACCCTTCGTCAAGTGCGCCGCCGTAGTCGGCGAGGTGATGAAGAGCTTCCATCCCCACGGTGACTCGGCAATCTACGACGCCCTTGCCCGCATGGTGCAGGACTTCTCGCTCCGCCACCCACTCGTCGACGGTCACGGCGACTTCGGCGCCCCGGGGCCGAACATGGGTCCGGCGGCCTCGCGCTACACCGAGTGTCGCTTGGCGCCGCTTGCCATGGTGATGCTCGACGGCATCGACGAGGACACAGTCGACATGATGCCGAACTACGACGGCTCGACGAGCCAGCCAGTCGTGCTGCCGGCCCGCTTCCCCAACCTGCTTGTCAACGGCTCGCAGGGCATCGCCGTCGGGATGGCGACGAACATTCCCCCACACAACCTGGGCGAAGTCATCGATGCCGCGCTGCACGTCCTCGAGCATCCAGCTGCCACTCCCGACGAGCTGATGCAGTACGTGAAGGGCCCGGACTTCCCGACTGGGGGCCAGATCCTCGGGCGCGCCGGAGTCCTCGACGCCTACCGGACCGGGCGCGGCTCGGTGAAGATGCGTGCCGTCGCCGAGATCCGAGAAGGGCGCGGGGGCAAGGACCAGATCGTCGTCAGCCAGATCCCCTATCAGACCTCTGTCGAAGGCATCGCCGAGCGCATCGCCCAGGCGGTCGACTCGGGGGATATCTCCGGGATCGACTCGGTCGACAACCTTTCCTCGGGCGGCGACACGAATCTCGTCGTCACCCTGCGGCGCGACGCCAATTCCAACGTGGTGCTCAACAACCTCTTCAAGTACACGCCCATGCAGACGAGCTTCGGTGTCCACATGCTCGCCCTCGTCGACGGTGTGCCGCGCCTGTTGAACCTGGCCCAAGCAGTCTCCGCCTACGTCTCGCACCAGATCGAGGTCGTCACCCGCCGCTCGCAGTACCGGCTGCGCCGCGCCGAGGCGCGAGCCCACATCGTCGAGGGGCTTTTGAAGGCGCTCGACATGCTCGACCAGGTGATCGCCGCCATCCGCGCCTCGGATGACCGCCCGGCGGCCCGCTCGACGCTCATGGCAGCACCGTTCGGCTTCAGCGAGGAGCAGGCCAACCACATCCTGGACATGACTCTTGGACGCCTCACCCGGCTCGGACGGGCCGAGCTCGACGAGGAGATCAGACAGCTCCGCGAGACGATCGGCGAGCTGCAGGCGATCCTGTCCGATCCCGCACGCCTGCGCACTGTGATCGCCGCCGAGCTCACCGACGTTCGGGAAAGGCACGCCAACGAGCGGCGCACCAAGCTCATCCACGACCCCGGCGACCTGAGCGTCGAGGACCTGATCGACGATGAGGAGATGGTCGTTACCGTCACCCGCGCCGGGTACCTGAAGGCTGTCTCTGCCGCCGCCTTTCGCACCCAGGGTCGGGGCGGGCGCGGCG
>JBOGHY010000180.1:0-7777 GCA_050742375.1 Acidimicrobiales bacterium
AGGAGCTCGCGCGCCCGCTCGTCGGCGTCGGCCCTCGGCAGCCCGAGCGCCTTGGTCGGCCCGATGGTGACGTTGCGCCGCACCGTCATGTGCGGGAAGAGGTTGAAGGACTGGAAGACGATGCCTATGTGGCGCCGGACGAGGTTCTCGTCGATGTCGGGCCCGGTGATGTCGCTGCCGAAGAGAACTATGCGGCCGCCGTCACGGCCAATGACCTTTTCATAGGCCTTCCCCGTCCTCGCGAACGCCGAGGGCCCGGTCCTAACGGCGTCGGCAACTCGCCGTAGTCGCCCCTGGGGCTCGCGGAACCGCCGCTCGCGGAACCGCCGCCGGCATCGTCAGGTCGAAGCGCGGGCCAGCATCGTCAGGCGTGGGCAAGCTTCGCCAGGAGCTCTGCCTCCCGGGCTGCGCTCAGCCCCTCGGAGCCAGTAGGTGGCCCACCGCGGGCGAGATCCCAGGCGAGCGTGTCGGCGATCGTCCTGTCGAGCGGGCGGAAGGCAAGCCCGGCCGCCAGAGCCTTGTCGATGCTGACGGCGTTGGCGGCCTCCCAGCCGGGCGCGGCGATCCAGAGCGGCACGCCCATCCAGGGCGACACGCCCGCTCCTAGAAGCGCCGCGTCGTTCACCCACACGAGCTCCGACGGCCTGGCGATCACCACGGAGCGGCAACGCCCGAGCAGGTTCCCGAGCGTGGACGGCTTGCCGGTCGCGTTGAAGACCCCCGAGAGCCCCGCCTCGGCGGCGGCCACGACCCACGAGGCGAGGTCGCGTACGTCGATGAACTGCACCGGGTGATCCGGCCCGCCTGGAGCGAGCACTTGGCCCCCTCGAGCGATGCGCCGCGGCCAGTAGGCGAAGCGGTCCGTCGGGTCGTGCGGGCCGACGATGAGGCCCGGGCGGACGACGAGGGCCCGGTCGCCGAAGCTGGTCTGGACGATTATCTCACAGGCCGCCTTGGCCGCGCCGTACGCCTCGCCGGCGTCTTGGCCCTCGCGAACCGCCAGCACGGCGTCGCCCTCGACCTGGGCGACGGAGTGAGCGGCGTAGACCGACACGGTGGAGATGAAGACGTAGCGTCCGACGCCGGTCAGCACGTCCGTCATCGGCCGAACCTCCTCGGGTCGCATCCCGGCGACGTCGATGGCTACGTCGAAGGCGGACCCGATCAGCAGGGCGGTGTCGCGGGCCCGGTCCCCTCTGACCGTCTTCAGGCCGGGGTACAGCGTCGGGTTGGTCTGGCCGCGGTTGAAGAGCGTCAGATCGTGCCCCCGGCCGAGGGCGGCGTCGACGATGGCGCGGCCGAGAAAGCGGGTGCCGCCCACGACGAGGATGTTCATGTCCCCGGCTCCGTCGCCGCTCTTAGGCCGCCCATGATCCGGGGTCTGCAAAATGCGTTCGCCGTCGGCGCGTACGGCGGTCTGGAGCTCGGGCGCACGAGCGGTCGATGATAACCACCGCCGCCGGGCAGGCGTCGTGCGGACCGTATGTCCACCGCCGACTCGCAGGCGTGAGGCGGCGGATCACCCTCCGAGCAGCTTCACCTCCAGGCAGCTTCGGCGAAGCGGTCGCTAGTGTGTGGCCTCTCCGCGCCGGGAGGGGAGGATCGAGATGGACATCTTGCTGATCGCTGGCCTGTGGCTCGACGGTTCAGTCGTCTGGGACGAGGTTGCCGAGGCGCTCGGCGGACGAGGCCATCGCTCCGTGCCGATCACTCTGCCGGGTCAGGGTGACGGGAACACGTCGGCGACACTCGCGGATCAGGTGGCCGCTGTGCTCGCGGACGTCGATGCCGCTGCAGGAAGGGTAATGGTGGTGGGGCATTCGGCTGCCTGCAGCCTGGCGTGGCTCGCCGCCGACTCTCGTCCCGACAAGATCACAAAGGTCGCCCTCATCGGCGGCTTCCCCTCTCCTGACGGAGAGCTTTACGCCGACTTCTTTCCCACCCGGGACGGCGCCATGGCCTTCCCGTGCTGGGGTCCCTTCGAAGGGGCGGACTCCGCCGATCTGGACGACGCCACAAAGCAGATCATCGCCTCGGGGGCGATCCCGGTCCCGGAAGGCGTCTCTCGGGGGGTGATCAGCTTGGCCGACGACCGCCGCTACGAGGTCCCGGTGGTGCTGGTATGCCCCGAATTCACCCCGTCCCAGGCAAAAGAGTGGATCGCCGGCGGCCAGGTGCCCGAGCTCGCGAAGTCCAAGAGCCTGTCGTTCGTCGACATCAACTCCGGTCACTGGCCGATGGTCAGCGCGCCGGCGGAGCTCGCCCGCCTCTTGGCGGAGGCGGCGGAGGAGTCGTAAGAGGGCGGCGCCAAGCCGAGCGGGGCGAGGTCCCCGATGCAACGTGGTGCCGAGACGAGCTGGTCCGGACCTGCTGAAGAAGGCAGGAGCTCTCAACGAGGCGTTCATCGACTACAGGACTCGTGCAGCACTCCGGGTCAATGCGCAGGGACAGCAGGTGGTAGTCACCGAGACGGTCGAGGCTGGTGCCGTCCCGCTCCTGCCGACTGGTGACGAGGCTACGCCACTTGTCTTCGAGGATTCTCCCACTGCAGCCGTCGCGTCCGTCCAGGAGCGAACCTTGCAAGTGGGCGAAGCGGCCGTGAGGATGAAGCGCGAAATTGTACGGCAAGCGGATGCTCCTTCCATATCTATCCCTCTTCTGCGAATGACAGCCATGCAGAGCAGATTCTCCTTGGCTGATATCACCAACGCCGGCAACTTCCAAAGACTCGGTGCTGCCCTTGCAGCCAATCCTGACGGCGAACTGAACCGGACGCTCGTGAGTGCCCGTGTGGTCGTTGGCTTCGATGGGCATCAAGCGGACTGAGCTGGTCCGCTCCGAAGCTGCGGACCGCATCCGCTCCATCCCAAGTCTCTTCTCGTTCGACGAGTTGAGAGACGAGCTGACCGACATGGTGCTCGTATCTCCAGCGGTTCCAGCTCGAAAAGAAGGACGCGCAGCACTCCAGCCTCTCCTCAATGCCTTCTTTGCTGGGCTCGGCGGTAAAGCCGAGGAGGTTCTCTCCGCTCGACGGCCACTCGACGTCGTCACCGCGGCACGCGATGATGATTACCGCCGTCGGACCGGTCCGGCTCGCCCGGGCCTCCCGCTCCTGCCTTGCATTCTCCTTGTTCCTGGCCCCTCCCGTTCCCGCGTCCGCGCGAGTGACAGGGGAAGTCGCCGAGCGGTAGGGTCGCCGACCGATGAGTTCCTCCGTCCTGCACTGGGCAGGACCAACAGGACGTCGCGCACTCTCTTGGCGCCTTCTTTCTCTGCCGCTCTTGACCGCTCCGGTTGTCGCACTCCTCGTCGTGGGCGGTGTCCTGCCGCCGGGTGCCGCCGTGTACCGGTCTCGGCCGGCCGTCGTGGCGAGCCAGAACGACCTCCTTGCCGATTCGTGCGCTGCCCCCGACCATTGCGTGGCCGTGGGCGTCTATCTCTCCGGTGCCGGAGAGCACACCTTCGCCCAAACCTTCAACGGGCACAGCTGGAAGATCGTCAGCACGCCGAGCCCTGGCCGAGGCGCCGGCTTGGATGCGGTCTCCTGCCCGACCCTCAACTGGTGCCTCGCCGTCGGCGGGAACAACCAGGGCGGCGTCACAGAACAGCTCGTCGGCGGCAGCTGGCGGGTGTTGGCGAGCCCCAAGGCAGCCGGCCACACGACGCTCACGGGAGTGTCATGTGTCACGTCGAAGTGGTGCATGGCCGTCGGGAACGACGGCCCGCGGCAGAATGAGACCTTGGCCGAGCTGTACCACGGCCACGGCTGGTCGGTGAAGCCAGTCGCCGAGCCGAAGGGGTTCGGCGGGAGCCTCGTCAGGGCGGTCTCGTGTGCCTCTGTCAGCTTCTGCGTGATGACCGGCTGGTACAGCGGAAACGGGACTCCCCGCGGCGGCCGCGTCCTGGCTGAAGTCTTCGACGGGAGCTCGTGGACGCCCACCCCACTGCGGCTTGCCGGTACCCAGCCCTGGCTCAACGCCATCTCGTGCCCGACGGCGGGCGCGTGCGTGGCGATCGGCAGCACGAACCTCTCGGAACCGTCGCCCGCGACCGTGAGCGAACGCTACAAGAGCGGCACCTGGACGAGGATCGTCGAGCCGAGGTCCCTGAGCGGCGCACATCTCGGCGGTATCTGGTGCGCTTCGGCGAGCTCGTGTGTCGCCGTCGGCGCCTACCGCAGCGGGACGGGCGCCGAGCGGCTCTCGTCCGCCGGGTGGTCGGAGATGAGGACACCGAACCCAGCGGGGGCCTCGCCGGGACTTGCGGGCCTGTCGTGTCGTACCTCGAACTCCTGCGTGGCGGTCGGCCAGTACACCGGGGGCGCCGCCTCGGAAGTCTCCACGCTTGCCGAGCAGATGGTCGCCGGACGCTGGTCTCTTCTCTCCACGCCCGACGAGACCCTGTGAGCGGCCGACGCGAGGCCGGCCGACCAGGCTCCGCTCGTCATCAACATCTGTGAGCACCTATGGCACTCCGCTGCGTCTCACCACAGAAAAGCGATGCCGGATCATGCCGGGATGTCACCAGATAAACCGGTTGTCAACACCTCGTACACAGCGCTTTGGAGAGGAGTGGCGGACAGCGACCACTCGTACGGGGAACAGGGCGAGTACCGCAGAGATGACCGTCAGGTGAACGGGGATCTCGTAGTCCTCGGCAGGCGTGCGATGACAGACTGCACCGGTCACGAGACTGCGAACCCCGTCCCAAGTGCGGCATTTCCGCGGCCTTATCCCTTATCCCTTATCCCCTGGAGGACTGGTTGGCGCCCCCGGCAGGAGCCGGGCCAGTACTCCGACAGGTGGTGCGGCTGAGCCGGCGGCTGGAGCTGGCGTGACGAGACCTGATCCGCGGTCTCGCCGATGAGGGAAATCCTACCCAGGTAGCTGGTATATGGGTATGATTTCCTTCCATGAGGACGGACGCAGCCTCGGATCTCCGAGAGCAGCTAGGTGACACGTTCACCTACGGCGAGGCCAAGCTGGCCGGCGTCGGCGATAGACGGCTGTACGCACTGCGCGACAGCGAGGAGATCATCGCGCTCGGCGGGGGCGTTTACCGCTGGGCCGACGCCCCGCCCGCCGACTCCGACCTGATAGAGATCGCCGAGCGCGTCCCGCACGCGACTCTGTGCCTGGAGACCGCGCTCGCTCGTCACGGCCTGATCGACGCCATCCCCAGCGCCATCGACATCGCCATCCCCCGAGGGAGCACTCGACCGTCCCTAAGGGCGCCATGCCGCGTCCACCAGTTCGACCTCCGGACGTTCGACCTGGGACGCGACGAACTCGAGGTCGGTGCCCGCCGGCCCATCGGGCTGTACTCGGCCGAGCGGTCCCTCATCGACGTCGTCCGCCTCCGCCACCTCGAAGGCAGCGAGATCGCCTGGGAGGCGCTGCGGCGCTGGCTCGGCCGCCCGGGCCGGAGTCCCGCCCAGCTCATCGAGCTCGCCCGAGAGTTCCCCCGCGCCGAGCCCGCGTTGCGCCGGGCTTTGGAAGTCCTTTTGTGACCGCTCCCTCCCGAGCGAACCGGGCGGGTCAGGCCTACCTCGATCTGCGGGCAAAGGCTCGGGGTGATCATCGCCCGGTCGACGAGCTATTGCAGCTCTACGTCATGGAGTCGTACCTGGCTCGCCTGGCCGCGTCGCGTTTCGCCGACCGGCTCGTCCTGAAAGGTGGAGTGCTACTGGCTGCCTTCGGCGAACGCCGCCCGACGCGTGACGTCGATCTCCAAGCCCAGGCTCTCGACAACGATGCGGAGAAGATCCGAGCGGTGATCTGCGAGGTGGCGGCCCTTCGCCTCGACGACGGCGTGTCGTTCCACGTGGACGGCGCGACCGCAGCGGTGATCCGAGATGAAGACGCCTACAGCGGCGTTCGGGTCACGATGCAGACCGACCTGGCTACTGCCCGTCCACACTTCCACGTCGACGTCAACGTGGGTGACCCGATCACGCCTGCACCTCAGGAGCTGCACCTTCCGCGCCTGCTCGGCGGTGAGGTCATCGTGCGGGGTTATCCGCTCGTGATGGTGCACGCCGAGAAGATCGTGACTGCCGTAGCGCGCGGGACGGTCAACACCCGCTGGAGGGACTTCGCCGACATCTATCTTCTGTGCCGCCGTCATTCGCTGGCTGGATCTGATCTCGCCGGCTCCGTTCGCCAAGTGGCTCGCCACCGGCGGGTCGAGCTGGTCCCTCTCGCTCGGGTCCTCGACGGCTACGGGGAGATCGGACAGGCTCGATGGGCGGCATGGAGAAGAAGGCAACAGCTAGAGGACCGTCTTCCCGATCAGTTCGCCGAGGTGGTCTCGGCGGTCGTCACGTTCGCGGATCCCGTCATTGCCGACACGGCCGGCGGCCTCGCGTGGGATCCGGCGAATGGCACGTGGTTATCGGTCACTGACGGTGGCTGATCTGTGCGAGAGGGAGGCAGAAGCGGTGCCCGGCAAGTCCCGACGAGAAATGACAACCCTTGTGGGAAAGTGGCGGATCGTGGAGATGGACCTGTGGAACCAGGACGACGTGGACCTGGTTGCCCCTGGGTTCATCGAGCTCGAACCGAACCACATGGGCAGCCTCGGGTTCATCGCGGTCCAAGGTGGGGTCGACTGGCGAGACATACCTCGCGACGGCCGGCCGGGCATGGAGTTCTCGTGGGAGGGCTTCGACGAGGGCGATCCCGCCACCGGTCGCGGGTGGGCGGTGATCGAGGAGGACGGATCGCTTCGAGGCCACATCTTCTTCCACCTCGGCGCCGAGTCGGGCTTCCGCGCCGAGCGCACAGGCAAAGCGCCGTGAGTGCCGGCACGCCTCGGAGAGCGCCGGTGTTCGGACCAGAACCGTGGTCGGAGCAGGCGGGACGGTCCTGGAGCTACTGGGACCTGTGGTTCGCGGCGGCCGCCGTCAGTGATCACGCCGGCAGCCTCGACGAGCTCGAAGCACGTCTCGTGGAGGAGTTGCGGAGTCATCTCGACGGCCGGCAGGGCGCTGAATCGAAGCTCAGCCATCTCGCCGACCTGCAGTCCAGGCTCGAAGAGGCCGGTCTCACACCAGCCGACCTCGCCACGCCGGATGTGCTGGCTGACAAGCGGGTGCTGGCCAAGGCGAGGAAGAAGATGAGCGACCGCTGGGTGGAGGGGCGGGCCATGACGCCGTCCATGGTCGAGACTCCTCGGGTGCGCCTCGTGCGGCGGGCGCGGGACGGCCGATGAAGCACCTTTCCAGTCGACCCGGGGCTGTACTACAAGTCCTTCCGCCGTCACGTCGAGGTCAAGGACCACATCTCGAAGTACCGGAGCTTCACCGCCGTCGACCGCGTCGAAGAGCGGCTGCGCAGTCTGGACCGGCCGTCCCTGACCGCGGCGCAGCGACTGGCGCTCCGGACCTTCCGGGAGAAGCTGCCGGAGATCTCACACGTCGCCGACAGAGGCGCCCATTTTGGCCGACGTCCGCCCGCTGCTCGACCGGATGCCGGTACTCGCCGGACGGCTCGAAACGGCGCCCAAAGCCGAACTGCGGGCCCTGTTCGACGCGCTACAGCTCGAAGTCGCCTACCAGCCGGCCGACAGCGCCGTCGACGTCACGCTCACCCTCTACGACGGCGGCGAAAACTGGCGCACCGACACGGCGAAGGCCGCGTCGGAGGACTCGTTGGCGCCCCCGGCACGATTCGAACGTGCGACACACGGTTTAGGAAACCGTTGCTCTATCCCCTGAGCTACGGGGGCTTGCGCTGCTGACCAGGTACTTTATCGCTACATTGCTGAGCGCTCGGCC
>JBOGHY010000181.1:0-5337 GCA_050742375.1 Acidimicrobiales bacterium
GTCTGGCGGCGAGCGCTCCGGCGGACCGCCCGTGCTCGACGAGAGCCTCTGTCGGGCCGTCGCCGAGGATGCCGCCGGTTGCGATGACCGACGACGGCAGGTCGGAGCCGGGGACAAAGCGGGCGGCCTGCTCGTCGTAGACAGGCCGGTCGCCTGCCATGTTGAGCAGCAGGGTGGGAGCGGTCCATCCGACCGCCGTCACGAGCAGGTCGCAGCCGATCCTCGAGCCGTCGCCGAGCTCAACCTCGGAGACCTGTCCGTTGCCGACCGCCCTCACGAGGGCTCCGCCCTTGCGTGCGTCGACGATGCGTACAACCTCGACACCTGCCGACTCGAGGGCGGAGGCGGCGGCGTCGCCGCTCTCGTTGGCACCGAAGACGACGGCACGCTTTGCGGGGGCGACCGCCCAGAGGTTGACGAGCCTTCGTACGGCGGTCGAGAGCATCACCCCGGGGAGGTCGTTCCCCTCGAAGACGTACGGGCGCTCGACGAGGCCCGGCGCGACGACGAAGGCTTTCGTTCGGGCCTTTACGAGACGTTCGGCGACGTGGCCGAGGCTTCGCTGGACGACGGCCACCCAGTTGTCGTCGTAGCGGCCGGTCACGGCGGAGTTCACGAGCACCTCGATGGCGTCGTCGCCGGCGACGGCGTCTCTGAGCTCGGAGAGCGCCCGTAGCTCGGCCGGACCGCCGAACCTCAGGTGGCCGCCGAGAGAGTGCTCCTCTTCGACGAGCATCACCTGCGCCCCGCCCGCCGCCGCGCCGAGGGCGGCCGCCATGCCGGCAGGGCCACCCCCCGCCACGAGGACGTCGGGGTGGGCATAGCGCTTGTCGTAGAGACCGTGCGGGCTGTCGGGGGCCACACGGCCTCCGGGGGCGAAGCGCTGCAGGACCTTCTCGTAGGTGGGCCACAGGGACTGCGGCCTCATGAACGTCTTGTAGTAGAAGCCGGCGCCGAGGAAGCGGCCGGCGACGTTGTTGGCGGCGGCGACGTCGAAGCGGAGCGTAGGCCAGGCGTTCTGTGCGCGCACCTCCATCCCGGCGGTCACGAGCCGATGCGCCCCGCGAACGTTCGGCTCGTCGCCCACCTGCAGCATGCAGCCGGGGTCGTGGAAGGTCGCGGTGAGGATGCCGCGGGGGCGGTGGTACTTGAAGCTGCGGGACAAGACCCGCTCGCCCGAGGCCAGCAACGCCGAGGCGATTGTGTCGCCCTCGAAGGCCTGGCGCCGTCGGCCGTTCCAGGTGAACTCGAGGGGCCGCCTGCGGTCGATCACCTCTCCCGGGCGCGAGGCGGTACGGCGACCGGCCCTCGACGCGAGCCGCAGCGAGCCGAGGGCGCTCATCGGCCGGACCCGGAGCCCGGGGTAGGTCCGGAGTCCGAGCTAGCTCCGGGGCCGCGGCCTACAGCACCCTCGGGGCGAGCGCGAAGTACCTCGTTGGTGACGGTGTGCCGCTCGGCGAGGAGGAACTTCCCACAGCCGGCGACATGGAACCACCGCTCGTTCGTCTGGCCGGCCGGGTTGTCCTTCATGTAGAGGTAGTCGCGCCACTCCGTCTTGTTCGTCCGAGCGGCGGGGCGGGCATGGATCTCGCCGACGTACCTGAACTCGTCGCTGTTGCGCTTGCCGCAGTAGGGACAGTCGAGAAGGATCATGTGCACACCCCTTCGGATCTGTGCGCCCCTTCGGATCTGCGCCCTGGCCGGCTCGGTCTGTCGCTCAACAGGTCCCTCAATGCCCGACCGCCGCCGCACCGCGTTCGCCTACGAGGCGTCCCTCGGGAAAGCGTGCCAGGTCGAAGGCGGCGATCGAGGCCGGCGTGGTGCCGGTCGCCACGAGCTCTGCCATAGCCTCGCCGGCGGCTGGTCCCGCCTTGAAGCCGTAGGTGCCCCAGCCGACGTCGACGAGAAAGCCGTCGACCGGCGTGACGCCCATGATCGGCGAGAAGTCCGGGGTGATGTCGCACAGGCCGGCCCACTGACGAAGGACGCGCATCTTCGAGATCGAGGGCATGAGCTCGAGGACGTGGGAGGCGAGCTCCTCGGTGAACTCGAGTGAGCCGCGCATCGAGTACGACGCGTACGGGTCGGTGCTGGCCCCGAAGACGAGCTCTCCGCGATCGGTCTGGCTTACATAGACGTGCAGGCTGCCCGAGACGACGACCGCCTCCAGGAACATCTTCACGGGCTCGGTCACCGCCGCCTGCAAAGGGTGCGTGATGATCGGCAGGCGCACGCCGGCCAGGGCGGCCACGAGGCTCGCCCACCCGGCCGTGCAGTTGACCACAACCGGCGCCGCCACGGCGCCTCGGTTTGTCTCGATCCCGGTGACCCGCCCGGATGATGTCGAGACTCCGAGGACCTCGGTGTTCTGGTGGATGTCGACGCCGAGGGCGTCGGCAGCCCGCGCGTAGCCCCAGTTGACGGCGTCGTGGCGGATGATCCCGCCCGGGGGGTGGTACAGCGCCCCGAGGATCGGATAGCGGCTGTCGCGCGAGGTGTCCATGAAAGGGACGAGGCGCTTCACCTCCTCGGGCGGGACCACCTCGGAGTCCACCCCGCAGATCTTGTTCACCTCGGCCCGCCAAACCATGGTTCGCAGCGAGGCATCGGTGTGGGCGAGGGTGAGATGCCCTCGCTTCGCGAACATGACGTTGAAGTTCAGGTCGGCCGAGAGGCGCTGGTAAAGGTTCACCGACCGGTCGTAGAAGCGAACCCCCTCAGGGGTCAGGTAATTGGATCTGATGATGGCGGTGTTGCGACCGGACCCGCCACCGCCGACGTAGCCCTTGTCGACGACCGCCACGTTCGTCACGCCGTGGTTCCGCGCGAGGTAGTAGGCCGTCGCCAGCCCGTGCACGCCGGCGCCGATCACGATGGCGTCGTAGGAACGTCTCAGGTCGACGGTTCTCCAGACGCGCCGCCATCCGTCCTGACGCAGCCCGTGGAGCAGGAGTGCGGCGGCAGAGTAGCGCTGGGGGACCGCTGCCCTTTGCACTGCCTTGCCCATTGCATCCCTTCCTCGTCTTCGCCAACGACTCTATCTCGGTCGTGAAACCGCGTCCACTCTCAGTGGACGCTCTAGCATGTCCCTGCACCTGCCGGCAGCTCGCAGTCCGCGGGCCGCGGCGCGGGTCAGCGCCTGGGGCTGCCGTAGGCGATGACAGAGAGGAAGCGGATCGGGACTTCGACGAGCTCGGTCGGGCCGTGCACGACCTCGCCGGAGAACTGGAGGGCGTCGCCCGGGTTGAGCAGGTACCGGTCGGAGCCGTAGCCGTACTCGACCACCCCCTCGAGCACGTAGATGAACTCGATCCCCGGGTGCTGGAAGAGCGGGAAGACCTCGCTGTGCTCGTTCAGGGTCACGAGCATCGGCTCGACGACCTTGTAGGGCCCCCGCATCTCCCCGAGGAGCTCGTAGCGGTGCCCGACCCGGGTGCCCTTGCGCACGATCTCGACGCCCTTGCCTGCACGTACGACGAGGGCGTCGTGCTCCTCGTCGAGGCCGCGGAAGAGGGAGGTGAGGGGGACCGAGATTGCCGCCGCCAGCTTTACGAGGGTGCCTAGGCTCGGGGACGCCTGGGCGTTCTCGATCTTCGAGAGCATGCCCTTGGAGATGCCCGAGCGCTCTGCGAGCTGCTCGACCGTGAGGCCGAGCTGGTTGCGGAACTCCCGCACCCGCTGGGCGATCACCCAGCCGACGCTCAAGTCGGGGCCGACCTGGACCGCATCTGCCTGGGAGACGTCGAGGTCCGGCACGGCTCGAGAGTCTAGGCAGGCGAAAGCCGCTTCTTCGGAGACGAGCGCCGTCGGTCGCGTCCTCGGTGGTGGTTAACGGGCCGGCACGGCGGCCGGCTGCTCGATACCATCCGGGGCGGAGGAAGGGTGAGCATCAAGACAGCGTTCTACGGCCGTCTGACCGAGATGACCGACCATTGGATGGATCTCTTCGGGTACTTCGCGCCGTCGGTGGTGTCCGACACCTTCGAGGAGTACCGGGCGGTGCGTGAGCGGGCCGGCCTCATGGACTTCTCGATGCTGCGCAAGGCCGACCTGAGCGGCCCGGGAGCTCTCGGTCTCGTCGACTCTGTCGTCACCCGCGACCTGACCAAGGTATCGCCGGGTCGCATCGCCTACTCGGCGCTCGTGGACGGGGACGGGAAGATGGTCGACGACTGCACCGCTTGTGTGTACGGGCCGGATCGCGTGCGCTTTTGCGGCGGGAACGACCGCGACGCCGAGATCCTCGCCGAGGCGGCCGTCAGCACGAATGTGGAGGTGAGGACCTTCACCGACGAGATGCCCCATCTCTGCGTCCAGGGCCCCCTAAGCCGCCGGCTGCTGCAGCCGATCACCGACATGGACCTGTCCAATGAGGCCTTTCCCTACTACAGCTTCCGCGACGGGGTGCGCGTCGGAGGCATCCCGCTCTTCATGACGCGCCTCGGCTACACGGCCGAGCTCGGCTACGAGCTGTGGGTTGAGCGCGAGCGCGCCGTCGAGCTGTTCGACGCGCTGATCGAGGCGGGCGAGCCTCACGGCATGGCGGTCATCGGCATGGACGCCCTCGACCTCTTGCGCGTCGAGGGCGGCTTCGTCATCGGTGGCGTCGAGTACGACCCGGCGGTCTCGCCCTACGAGTGCGGGCTCGGATGGGCCGTCGACCTCTTCAAGGCCGAGCTGCGGGGCCGCAAGGGGCTCGAGCGAGACCGGGAGGCGACCGAGCTCCGTCTCGGGAGCGTCGTGCTCGAGGCGGGAGGGGCCGGAGCCACCGGCGCAGCGCTTTCGGTCGATGGCGAGCAGGCCGGCTTCGTCACCCAGGCGGTCTCCTCTCCATTCCTCGGGGGGCGCACTCTCGGACTCGCCAAGCTGCGCCGAGGACGCAATGCCGTCGGGACTCGCCTATTGGCAGGGCTTGGTTCTGGCACCGTCGAAGGCGAGGTGGTCGCACACCCGGTCTACGACCCGAAGCGCACGAGGGCAAAGGGTCTCGGCTGAGCCCTCCGGCGCGCTGCCCGGACGGGACTGGGCGTCAGAGGGCGCCCCGGTGCCCTCTGACGGGCGGAAGATCGGGCTGAAAAGGGAGCGGGAGGCGGTGGGAACTCCTCCAGCCCCGGGCCCCCCCTGCACATGGGCGAGAGTCCGCTTCGCCGTAGCCTCAGACGACGAGCGCATGTTCGACGGTAGAGGTGAGCTGTCGCAGCTCGCCGGCCCTCACGGCGATGCGCGGGACGATGAGCCGCTCCACGACCTCCGTGGTGCCGTCTGCATCGGGAAGCGACCACGCCCCTTCGAGGAGCTCGAAGGCCGTGAGATCGGCGACCGCACCCGGCGCGAGCG
>JBOGHY010000182.1:0-2798 GCA_050742375.1 Acidimicrobiales bacterium
ACGGCCACGCGGGCGCCGCGGGCAACCCAGCCGAGCTTTGGATGGTCCGGATCGCGCACCTTCGCCGCCAGGGCCAGGCGGCGCATCCCGAAGGAGCCGAACTTCGTCGGCTCGAGGACCTCCTCGATCGCCTTTGCATGGCGAACCGCGACGAAGACGCCAGCCGGCAGGTCGGCCCGGACCGCCCGGAGGTCGGCCTCGCTCAGCTCCCCGGCCCCGACGTAGTCGAAGCGACCCGGCTCGACCACGTACCAGTCCGTCGCCGGCGTCACCTGGAGCGGGCGGAGCCTCCTCTGCGAATCGACGAGGCCGCCGGGCACGAGGTTCACCCCTCGAGTCTCCCGCGCTCGAGCCAGAGCCGAACGTCCGCCGGGCTCCCGCCAGGGCCTAACGTCCTTCGGCCCCTGCCGCCACCATCCCCCCCCTGCCCGCCTCGATTGACTATGGTCACCGGCCGGTGGCGGCGCGGAACCCGAAGCATCGATCGCACCGTTGGCGGCGCGGTCCCGAACAGCGGAGCCTCAAAGCGAGCCTGGCACTGTGGTTCCGGCGCCTCGACACGACACAGCGCCTCGCCGTCCTCATGGCGCCCGTGGCGATCCTCGGCCTTGCAGGGGCGCTCACCGCTCTCGCCGTCAACGGATCCTCCAGGGGCCCGCGGGCCGCCTCGACCACCTCGAAGAAGCCTCCTCGGGCGGTGGTGAGCACCACCGACCCGGTCAAGCACACGCTCAGGCACCGGCCGATCTGCCCCCTCACCGGCCAGCCGACCACGCTCGCGAAGATCCCCCAACGGCCCGCCCTCGGCGTGAAGATCGGCAACGATCCCGCCTCGCGGCCCCAGACCGGGCTCCTGCACGCCGACATCGTCTACGACGCCATGGCCGAGGGGGGGATCACCCGCTACCTCGCCATCTTCCAGTGCCAGCAGGCCGGTGCCATCGGGCCGATCCGTTCCGTTCGCTGGAACGACTGGCACCTGCTCGCCTCCTACGGGCATCCGATCCTTGCCTTCTCGGGGGGGATCGACCAGTGGGACGCCGTCGTCGCCTCGGAGTCGTACCTGTTCGACGCCACCGCCTCGATCTACCCGACCGCGGCCGCCTACTACCGCACCGCCAACCGTGTCCCGCCCTGGAACCTGTACACCTCGACGCGGGCGCTTTGGGCCCTCGATCCCAACCACTCCCCGCCCCCGCGCCAGTTCAGCTACTCGGCGAAGCTCCCGCCGGGCGCGACGAAGGCGTCCTCGGTGACCATCGCCAATTTCGGCACCGCCGGAAGCGGCGCGGCCAACCTCACCTGGACATGGTCCCCCTCGGCGGGGGTGTGGCTGCGAAGCTACGACGGCGTGCCCGATGTCGACTCCTCCGGCACCCAGCTGAGGGCGCACGACGTCATCATCGAGTACGTCCGCACCGTGCAGGGCCCCTACGCCGAGAGCGGGACCGTCCCCGACACCGAGAGCATCACCGAAGGGAGCGGGACCGCCTACATCCTCCGCAACGGCCACATCGAGAAGGGGACGTGGCACTGCGCCGCCTACGGGCACCTCACCCAGTACCGCATGGCGAACGGGCACGTCATGACGCTCACGCCGGGCAACACCTGGGTCGAGCTCGTCCCCGAGGGTGGCAGCTACCCCGTCTCGGTGCGCCGCTGAGCCTGGCGGGCGCGCCGCTCGCAGGCCGGGCAGATCCCGAAGATCTCAACGGTGTGGCTCACCTCTGAGTAGCCGAGGCGCCCGGCCACGGCCGCAGCCCAGGACTCGACCTCGGGCCCTTCGACCTCGACCGAGACCCCGCAAGCTCGGCACACGAGATGATGGTGGTGGGCGTCGCTTTCGCATCGCCGGTAACGGCTCTCGTTGTCGGGACCGCGAAGCACGTCGACGGCGCCAGCATCGGCGAGCAGCTGCAGGTGGCGGTAGACCGTCGTGAGGCCGACCCGCTCCCCCCTCGCCCGCAGCTCGGCATGTATGTCCTGGGCACTTCGAAAGCCCCCCGCTTCTGCCAAAGCCCCCATCACCGCCTCACCCTGGCGAGTGGAACGGTTGGGGCGCCCAGGGCGCGACGCAGGTCGCTCGGTCGCGGTCATGACGCCACCCATTGTGGCGCCCGGCGCCTGCGGTTGCGAAGGACCGGCCCGCACAGGCGCGAGGCCACGTAGAAGCCCGTCGAGATGCCGACGATGAAGACGCTCGGCTTCACGCTCGACACCTCGAAGTCGACGATCAGGCCCCCGACGGCGGACACGAGCGCGAACGAGACGGAGAGGACCGCCACGACGAGCGGGTTCGCCGAGAGCCGCCCGGCGGCCGCCGCCGGGGTGACGGCGAGGCACAGCACGAAGATCGTCCCGACTACCTGAGCCGCCTCGGTCACCGACAGGGCGAGCACGACGAGGAACAGGAAGCCCACGAGGCGCACCCGCACCCCCCGGGCCGCCGCCCCCTCGGGGTCGACCGAGGCGAACAGGAGCGGCCGGTAGAGGACCACGAGCGATACGAAGGCGAGGGCGCCGACCGAAAGGAGCAGCACGAGCTGGCCCCCGCTCACCCCGAAGATCTGGCCGAAGAGGATGTTCGTCGCCGCCGAGGCGAAGTCGTCGAGGCGGCTCAAAAGGAACGCTCCAAGTGCCAGGCCGGCGGCGAGGATCACACCGATCGAGGAGTCCCGCTCCCGCTCCCGCACCGCCAGGGCGCCGATGAGCCCGGCGACGGCGAGCGATCCGACAAGCGCCCCGGCGACGGCGTCGTTGGCGACGAGAAGCCCGCCGGCGGCTCCGGTGAAGGCGAG
>JBOGHY010000183.1:0-5282 GCA_050742375.1 Acidimicrobiales bacterium
ACGAGGAGCCGATCACCGTCGGACCGCAAGCCTCGATCGCGGACGTGGCGGCCCAGCTGATCGAGGCACGGCGGTCGTCGGTGCTCGTGGTCGACGGCGGGTGTCCGGTCGGGCGGATCCTCGCCGACGACGTCGTGGACGCTCTCCTGCCCGAGCGGGGACGCCTGCACTTCCCGAGGCTCCTCCAGTGACCGGAGAGGGCGAGCAGTGCGCCCCCGCCTTCTTCGGAGAGAGCGGCGTGCGCGCCTGGCGGCGAGAGAAGGCCCGCGCCGCCTAGGGCGGCGGGTCATATCCGACCGTCTGCGCCAGCCGGTGAGCTCCCGGTGGCGCCAGCCGAGCGCCGCCGAGCTCACAGCCACCGTGCGGGCCGACAGCCCGAGGCGGAGGTTCTATCGGCGGCTTCTCGTCCTTGCCACCATCGCCGGCCCCGGGCTCATCGCCGCCCAAGCGGGCAACGACGCCGGCGGCATCGCCACCTACTCGAGCGCCGGATCGCAGTTCGGTTACCGGACGCTGTTCTTGATGCTCCTGATCGGCATCGGCCTCGCGCTAGCCCAGGAGATGTCGGCCCGCCTGGGAGCGGTGACGGGCAAGGGCCTCGCCTCGCTCATACGGGAGGAGTTCTCCATCCGCTTCACCTCGGTCGCCCTCGGCGCCCTTGTCGTTGCAAACATCGGCATAGTCGTCTCCGAGTTCGCCGGGATAGCCGCCGCCTTCGAACTATTCGGGGTCTCCCGTTACATCACGGTGCCGATCTCTGCCGGGGCGATCTGGCTCCTCGTGTTGTTCTCGAGCTACCGCTACGCCGAGAGGATATTCCTCCTCCTCTCGGTCGCTTTCGTCGCCTACCCCGTGGCTGCGATCCTCGGCCATCCCCATTGGCGCACGGTCGGCACGTCGCTTGTGGTGCCGCACCTCCTTGCCTCGAACGTCTTCCTGCTGCTGGCCGTGGCGCTCATCGGGACCACGATCTCTCCCTACCAGCTGCTCTACAACGCCTCGGCCGTGGTCGACCGTGGAATCGGTCCCGGCGAGTACCGATCGGCGCGTATCGACGCCGTGACCGGTGCGATCTTCTCGATCGTGGTGGCGTGGTCGATCATCGTCGCCACCGGAGCCACCATCGGTGGGACCGGCCCGCTCGCTTCGGCCAGGGAGGCGGCTCTCGCCCTGAAGCCGGTTGCCGGGTCGGCAGCCGAGATCCTCTTCGGCCTTGGCCTGATCGGTGCCTCGGCGCTGGCAGGAGCGGTGGTGCCGCTGTCGACGTCCTATGCCGTCGCCGAGGCGATCGGGGTCGAGCGCTCCGTCTCGCGGAGCTTCACCGAGGCGCCCTTGTTCATCGGCCTGTTCAGCGTCCAGCTCCTCGTCGGCGTGATCGTGACGTTGACGCCGGTGAACCTCATCCACCTCCTCATCGGCACGCAGGTGATCGAGGGCATCGTCACGCCGATCACGCTCTTTTTCGTGGTGACGCTCGCCAACCGGCGCTCTCTCCTCGGGGAGATGGCGAACGGGCCGGTCCTCCGGGTCGTGTCTGGAGCCCTGACGGCGATAGTCGCCCTCATGGCGGGAGCCCTCGTCGTCGTAACCCTCGTTGGGCTTTTCTGAAGCCCCGCTTTGCGCTTGCGTGCCACACGGACGGCAGGGGAGGCTTGGACCATGGGGACCCTGGAGGCGGTGTGAGCGAGGCGCGCCTACGGATCGCCTTCCTCGTCTACCGGGGTAATCCGCGTTGTGGCGGGCAGGGTGTCTATACCCGACACCTCACCCGCGAGCTCGTCCGCCTCGGTCACGAGGTGACCGTGCTGTCGGGCCAGCCCTATCCCGAGCTGGACGAGGGGGTCGCCTTCGTCGAGGTGGCGAGTCTTGACCTTTACCGCGAGCCGGATCCCTTCAGGTTGCCGAAGCTCGGCGAGCTCACCAGCCGGACCGACGTCTACGAGCTCGCCATCATGTGCACTGCCGGCTTCCCCGAGCCGCGCACCTTCTCGATACGGGCCCGGCGGCTGCTGCGCGGCCGCCGGGCGGACTTCGATCTCGTGCACGACGACCAGTCCCTCGGCAGCGGGATCCTGGGGATGATGCGAGACGGCTGGCCGCTCATCGAGACGATCCACCATCCGATCACAGTCGATCGCGAGCTCGACCTCGCGCACGCGGTCTCCGCGCGGCGGCGGGTGGCGCTGCGGCGCTGGTACGGCTTCCTTCGCATGCAGGCACGCGTGGCGCGCCGGGTCCCCCGCGTGATCACGGTCTCGGAGTCGTCGCGCCGCGACATCGCAACCCAGCTCGGCGTCGCAGAGTCCCGCATCGCGGTGGTGCCTGTGGGCGTCGACGAGTCCGTTTTCCGGCCGCGGCCCGAAGTCTCCCGTGTCAAGGGGCGGGTCGTCACCACCGCCAGCGCCGACGTGCCCATGAAGGGCATGTTGCCGCTCCTAGAGGCACTCGCGAAGGCTCGAACCGAGCGCGACGACACCCACCTCGTCGTCGTGGGCAGCCTGCGGGAGGGGAGCAGGGTGCCGGCCGCCCTCGAACGTCTCGGGCTCTCGGGCGCCGTGCGCTTCGTCTCGGGCATCTCCGACACCGAGCTCGCAAGGCTCTACGCCTCGGCGGAGGTGGCCGTGGTGCCCTCGCTCTACGAAGGCTTCTCGCTCCCTGCGATCGAGGCGATGGCCTCCGGCGTGCCGCTCGTCGCCACGACCGGCGGGGCCCTCCCCGAGGTCGCGGGACGAGACGGCGAGACGGCCCTCCTCGTGGCTCCCAACGACCCATCCGCGCTGGCCGCCGGCCTCCTGCGGGCACTGGCGGACGAGGCTCTCCGGGAGCGCCTCGGTGACGCCGGGAGGTGCCGCACGATCGAGCGCTTCACCTGGCCCGTGACCGCCCGGCGGACCGCCGAGCAGTACCGGCTGCTCCTCGCGGGGCGCGACAGCGACCAAAGGCGCAGCGCGTGCTGACCATCGACTTTCGCCGTCTCGGGCTCGAAGCCGGAGAGCGGGTGCTCGATCTCGGCTGCGGCGCTGGACGCCACGCCTTCGAGTGCCTGCGCCGGGGGGCGCTCGTGGCGGCGCTCGACTCCGACGCCGTCGAGGTGAAGGCGGTCGCCGCCATGCTCGAGGCGATGGCGGGCGAGGCCGGGACCGTCGGCACCGGTGCGGCGATCGCCGTGCGGGGCGACGCCTTCGCCCTACCCTTCCCCGACGGCGCCCTCGACCGCGTGATAGCCGCCGAGGTCCTCGAGCACCTGCCCGACGACACCGCCGCCATGGCGGAGCTGGCGCGGGTGCTGCGTCCCGGCGGGCGCCTCGCAGTGACGGTGCCGCGCTTCTGGCCGGAGCTCGTGAGTTGGGCCCTCTCCCGTGAGTACCACACCGTCGATGGGGGTCATGTCCGCATCTACCGCCGCTCGCAGCTCGCCGTGCGCCTTCGCACCGCCGGGCTCGAGGTCGTCGGCTCCCACCACGCCCACGGTCTCCACAGCGCCTACTGGTGGCTCAAGTGTCTCGTCGGGGTCGGCAACGAGCAGAACCGCGCCGTGCGCGCCTACCACCGCCTCCTCGTCTGGGACATCGTGAGGCGTCCGGTGGTGACCCGGCTCGCGGAGGCGGTGCTCAACCCGCTGTGCGGCAAGAGCCTCGTCCTATACCTCGAGCGCGCCACAGAGCGCCCGGGGGGCACACGGTGACAGCGGCGAGAGCCGCCCCGTGGTGCCCGCCAGCGCGGGCGGCGGTCGAAGTGCGGCCGCCACCGCCGCCGCAGCGTCGCGTGCTCGGCACCGCCGAGCTCGAAGCCACGGCGCTCTCGATCGAGGCTGTACAGCGCCCGAGCGGCATGATCCCCTGGTTCGAGGGTGGCCACTGCGACCCCTGGAACCACGTCGAGGCGGCGATGGCCCTCTCGGTCGCCGGCCGCCACGCCGCCGCCGAGCGCGCCTACCGCTGGCTGGCGCGCACCCAGCTCGAAAGCGGCGCCTGGTGCTCCTACATCGCCTACGACGGTTCCATCGAGGATGCCCGGCTCGACACCAACGTGTGCGCCTACGTCGCCACCGGGCTGTTGCACCACGTGCTCTCGACGGGAACCACCGACGTGTTGGGATCGATGTGGACGGTCGTCGAGAAGGCAGTGGCTTTCGTGCTGTCTTGGCAGCGACCGGGAGGCGAGCTCGTGTGGTCGGTCGACCCGGACGGCACGCCGGGACACTACGCGCTCCTCACCGGATCGTCGTCGGCCTACCTGAGCCTGCGCTGCGCCGTCGCCTGCGCCGAGGCGCTCGGGCTCGAGCGTCCCGATTGGGAGCTCGCCGCCGGCCGGTTGCGCCACGCCATCGCCCACCGGGCGGCGAGCTTCGAGCCGAAGCGCCGCTTCGCCATGGACTGGTACTACCCGGTGCTCTCGGGCGCGCTCGGGGCGGTGGAGGGGTCGCGCCGCATCGACGAGCGGTGGGGCGAGCTCGTCATGGAGGGCCGCGGTGTCCGCTGCGTGACGGACCGGCCCTGGGTGACGACGGCGGAGACCGCCGAGTGCTCCATGGCCCTCTGCAGCCTCGGACGGCGGGACGAGGCTGAGACGCTCCTTTGCTGTGCCCAGGACCAGCGCCAAGCGGACGGCTCCTACACGACCGGTCTCGTCTACCCCGAGCGGGCGAGCTTCCCGACTGGGGAGTCGAGCACCTACAGCGCCGCCGCGATGATCCTCGCCGTCGACTGCCTCAACCGCACCTCGCCGGGGTCCGGCCTTTTTGTCGGCGAGTCGCTTCCCGACGGGCTCGACCTCGAGGAGGGCGCAGGCGCCGTGGCCGGGCGGCCTGGTGTCTCGGTCACAGGGCCGTGGCCGGGCGGCCTGGTGTCCCGGTCACAGGCCGGGGGCAACCCTCCGCAGCACCCTGAGGCTCCCGCAGCCGAGCGCCTCCTCCTCCACGAAGGCGCCCGAGCCGACGGCGCGGCGGTAGAGCTCGTACGGCGGGCGGCCCCCGTCGGCAGGGTCGGGGAAGACGTCGTGGATGGCGAGGATGCAGCCCGGGCCGACCTTCGGGGCCCACGCCCGGTAGTCGCCCCACGCCGGCGCCTCGCCGTGCCCGCCGTCGATGAAGACGAGGCCTACCGGCCAGCCCCATCGCCTGGCCACGGCGGAGGAATCGCCGACGACCGCCACGACGAGATCCTCGGCCCCGGCGTCGCCCATGGCGGCGCGGAAGAAGGGCAGGGTGTCGATCCGTCCCGTCCGCTCGTCGACGAGAGCGGGGTCGTGGTGCTCCCAGCCCTCCTGGTTCTCCTCCGAGC
>JBOGHY010000184.1:0-8090 GCA_050742375.1 Acidimicrobiales bacterium
AGGCCATGTCCTTTTCCGGTGCCGAGCCCGAGGTCTGCCACAACGAGATCTGCGGCTTCGGCCAGCACGGCGACATCACCCGCCAGCTCGTCACCCTCGTGAACGTGCGCCTCGGCGACGAGCATCCTCAAGTAGCGCGGCGCTTCGAGCTGTTCGCCGAGCTGGCCGGGGAGGCGCTGGCGGGTGTCGTCGACCTCGAAGCCGACGGCGAGACCCCCCTCGCGAGGTTCTTCGACGCCGTCGCCGTCGGGGATTACGTCTCGCTCCACCTGGCGGCGAACGAGGACGTCGACCCGGGGCCCAATCCCGTGCTCGACGAGATCAAAGAGCGCCTCGACGCCGGGCGGTGAGCGCCGCCACCCCGGGCGGTGAGCGCCTCCGCTCCGGGCGGTGAGCGCCTCCGCTCCGCCGTTTCGGTACGGGCCGGCAAGGCCGGTGACCAGCGGGTCGGATCGTCGTAGACTGTGCCCGGATGGGCGCCGCACGGGTCTGTGGTTGCAAGTCGATGCCAGTCGCAGGCGAAACGACCCACGTAAGGCGACTCGTGGTCGCTGAGCATGGTGCGATTTAGAGGTAAGTCCTGCCCGGGCGGGCGCCGATCCCCGGTGCCGCCGGGAGAAGGGGCGAACCGTGCCGCTCGGTCTCCGGTCGGGCTGGCGGTGCAGTTGCACCGCTGCCGCCCGGGGCGGGCGCGGGATCCCCTCAGCAGGCGGGTGTGGGGTCAAAGACCAGGTCAGCCGTGTGGGCCCATCGTCCCCGGCCGACGGAAGCGATCTGCCTGGGGGTGCCGACCCGAGTGACGGTGGCGGCTTGCCGGGGCGAGCGGAAGGAGATGGTGGTGGACATCGCCGTGCACGGACGCCAGGTTGAGGTCCCCGAGGAGCTGCGCGAGGCGGCGGAGCGCAAGGTCGGCCGCCTCGCCCGCTACATGCCCGACGTGGAGCGCGCCGAGGTCGCATTCCACAGCGAGCGGCCGGGAGCGGAGACGGACGTCACGTGCCAGGTGGTGGTGGAGGGCCGCGGCCGCGTCGTGCGTGCCACGGCGACGCGCCCCCGGCCGGCCACGGCTCTCGACGAGGCGGTCGATCGGGCATCTCAGCGGCTGAGCCGCATGAAGACGAAGCTGGTCGATCGCTCCCGACCCCGCCACCACGGCTCCGGCCGCCCGGCGCAGGGCCCTGGCGAAGGGGCAGCCGGTACCGAAGGGCCCGTCGAGCCCTGAGCCGGAACGGCGGCCCTCGAGGCTTTCTCGGCGACCTCGCTATCGTCGGGGCGACCGGGACCGGCAAGTCTCTCCTTGCGACCGCCGTGGCGGCCCGCCTCGCCGGAGACGGCGTCGGCGTCGAGGTCGTATCCGTCGACGCAATGGCCGTCTACCGGGGACTCGACGTCCTCACGGCCAAGCCGGCGCCGGCTGCTGGCGTGCACCTCGTCGATCTCGTCGAGGCCGACGAGGACTTCTCGGTGGCCGACTTCACCACGGCCGCCCGCCTGGCGCTCGACCAGATACATCGGCAGGGCCACCGCGCCGTCCTCGTCGGCGGGACGGGCCTGTACCACCGGGCGGTGCTCGACGGTCTCGATCTCCCGGGACGCTTCCCGGCGGTAGCCGCGTCACTCGAGCTCGAGGCGACCCGGCCCGGGGGCCTTGCAGCTCTCTACGAGCAGCTGCGCCGGCTCGACCCGATGGCGGCGGCGCGCGTCCTTCCTGCCAATCGAAGGCGGATCGTCCGGGCGCTCGAGGTGACCCTGGGGAGCGGACGACCCTTCTCGAGCTTCGGTCCCGGGCTCGAGTCCTATCCAGAGGCGAGGGCATGCCTTGTCGGACTCCGCCTTCCCCGGGAGGAGCTCTACCTCCGCCTCGACGACCGCCTGGAGGCGCAGCTCGAGGCGGGGCTGCTCGACGAGGTGAGGCAGCTTCGGGCCCGGGCCCGGCCGATCTCGCGCACCGCCGCCCAGGCGATCGGGTATGTCGAGCTCAGTGCCCATCTCGCCGGCGAGGGGACCCTCGACGAGGCGCTCGCGCGAACGCGAAGGCGCCTGCGCAGCTTCGCCCGTCGCCAGGAGGCCTGGTTCCGCCGCGACCCGCGGGTCGTCTGGCTCGACGCCCGCCGCCCCGATCTCGTGGAGTCGGTCGTGGCGCAATGGTCCGCCGAGGAGGCAAAGGGCCAGACCTGGGAGACTGCGGTTCTGTGACGCCGCCCATTTTGATCAAGTGCCACGGGGTCGGGAACGACTTCCTCATCTGGTTCGATCCGGCAAGACCCGGCGGGGCCCTCCCGTTCAGAGATGACGGCGACGACGCGCGCGGAGGGGCGAGCGACCGTGCCGGCGAGCTCGACGACGACTTTGTGCGTGCGCTCTGCGACCGGAGGACAGGCGTCGGGGCCGACGGCGTCGTCGTGGCCCGCCCGCCGATCGACGCCCGGGCGGCTGTGGCCATGGAGCTGCGGAACGCCGACGGGAGCCGGGCCGAGACGAGCGGCAACGGGCTGCGGTGCCTCGCCCTCGCCCTCGTGCGGGCGGGGGTCGCCGGCAGCGAGGTGGCACTCGAGACGGGATCGGGCCTGCGGCGCTGTGTCGTCGGGCCACCGGGGCCCGGCGGGAGCAGCACCGTGAGCGTCGAGATGGGCCGCCTCCTGCTCGGCCCCGAGCTCGGTGGCACCGGGCCCGGACGGCCTCAACCCGCGTCGGGCGCCGGGCCCCGGTGGACCGAACCCCGGCCAGACCCGGTGATGGCCCCCGGTGCGCCGGGCCCGCCCGCAGCGAGCCCGCTCCTCGCCGGCCTACTGGCTCACGGCTTCCGGGCGCGGCTCGTCGACGCAGGCAACCCCCACCTCGTGCTCCTCGGCGAGTCGCTCGCCGGGGTCGACATCTCGGCCGTCGGGCCGGAGCTCGAGGCGACGGTCCCGGGCGGCGCCAACGTCGAGCTCGCCGCGCCTACAGGCTCGGAGTCACTTGACCTGCTCGTGTGGGAGCGCGGTGCGGGGCGGACGGACGCCTGCGGCTCGGGAAGCTGCGCTGCGGCTGCCGTCGCGCGCGCCGCCGGGCTGGCCGCAGACCGCCTCGAGGTGCGCAACCCGGGCGGAGAGCTCCTCGTCGAGCTCTCCGGGCCGCTGGGATCGCCCGAGGCCGTGCTGAGCGGTCCGGCGGTGCAGGTGGCGAGGATCGAGGTCGACCTGGCGGCCTTCGCGCCGCACCTGGCGGCAGCGCGCCCGAGCCCGGAACCGGCACGCCCTTGAGCCTCATCGACCGGCGGTTCCGGGAGAAGATCGTCATCGTCGGCGTCCTCTCATGGCCCCGCACCCTCGACGAGGTGGAGGCGAGCCTCGACGAGCTCGCCCTGCTCGTCGACACCGCCGGGGCCCACGTCGTCGACCGGATCGTCCAGCGGCGGGAGTCGCCCGACCCGGCCACCTATATCGGACGCGGCAAGGCGGCCGAGCTGGCCGAGCTGTCGCAGGCGGTCGACGCCGATACGGTCGTCTTCGACGACGAGCTGAGCCCGGCCCAGCAGCGCAACCTGGAGAAGCTGCTCGGCCGCACCGCCATCGACCGCACGGCGGTCATCCTCGACATCTTCGCCCAGAACGCCGCCACCGAAGCCGGGCGCGCCCAGGTCGAGCTCGCCATGTCGCAGTACCGCCTCCCGCGCCTCAAGGGCCGCGGCGCCGCCCTCTCCCAGCAGGCAGGACGTATTGGCGCCCGGGGACCAGGCGAAACCCAGCTCGAGCAGGACCGGCGCAGGATCATGCGCCGCATCCGCAAGCTCGAGGTCGAGCTCGTCCATCTGGAGGGCACGAGGCGGACCCAACGGCGGGCGCGGCGGAGGGGGGCCCTTTCTGAGATCTCCCTCGTCGGCTATACGAACGCCGGCAAGTCGACGCTGTTGAACCGTCTCACCGGCGCCGGCGTGCTCGTCGAGAACCGGCTCTTTTCGACGCTCGACCCGCGCACCCGGCGCCTCGAGCTTCCAGGCGGCGAGGTCGTCCTCTTCTCGGACACCGTGGGCTTCGTCCGAAAGCTCCCCCATCAGCTCGTGAGCGCCTTCCACGCCACCTTGGAGGTGGTGGCGAGCGCCGACCTGCTCGTGCACGTGGTCGACGGGTCCGCCCGAGACCCCGAAGGACAGATCGAAGCCGTGCGCGGGGTGCTGTGCGAGATCGGGGCTGGCGACGTGCCCGAGCTCCTGGCGATCAACAAAGCCGACCGGGCTGCCGCCGAGGCCGAGCGGCTCCGGACCGCCTACCCCGGCGCAACCGTGGTCTCGGCGCTCGACGGCACGGGGACCGAGGCCATGCTGCGGGCGGTGGCGGACCGCTTGAGGGCATTCGACCGCACCGTCGAGCTCTCCGTACCTCTTTCGCGGGGCGACGTCGTGGCGGCGATCCATCGCCAGGGAGAGGTGCTCGAGGAGCGTTACGAGGGCGAGAGCGTCCTCGTGCACGCACGCCTCGACGAGCGGGGGACCCGGCGCTTTGCCGAGTTCCTGCTGCAGTGAGCGGCGGCGTGCCCCTTGGCGCCGGCGTGCGAGTGAGCCCAGGCGTGCCCCTTGGCGCCTGCGCCGGCTACGTCCCCCCGGCGTACCCCTTCGACCGCCTCGGGGAGCTCTACGAGCTGGCGGGAGCACTCCCGGGCGGCGCCGTCGACCTCTCGGTGGGCACGCCCTGCGACCCTCCCCCGCCCGCGGTCGTCGCCGCCCTCGCCGGATCGGGGACCGAGCGCGGCTATCCGACCTCGGCCGGCTCGGCCGAGCTCCGCGAGGCTGCGTCGGACTGGATGCAGCGCCGCCTCGGCGTCGCCGTCGACCCCTCGGCCGTCGCCGCCTGTGTCGGCACGAAGGAATTCGTCGCCGGGCTGCCCGCCTTCCTCCACCTGCGCTCGCCCGAACGCGACACGGTCCTTTGCCCCGCGGTCGCCTACCCGACTTACGCAATGGGCGCCGCACTGGCGGGCCTTCGGGCGGTCGAAGTCGCACCGGACGCGGGCGGGCGCCTCGACCTGTCCTCCATCGAGCCGGAGGATGCCTCGAGGGCGCTCTGCCTCTGGGTCAACACCCCCGGCAACCCCGCCGGCCAGATCGAGGACCTCGCCGCCGTGGCCGAGTGGGGCCGCTCGCACGGCGTGCCCGTCTTCTCAGACGAGTGCTACGTCGAGCTCACCTGGCAGGGCCCGAGACAGACCATCCTCCGCCACGGCCACGAGGGCCTTGTCGCCGTCCACTCTCTCTCCAAGCGGTCCAACATGGCGGGCCTGCGGGTCGGCTTCTACGCCGGCGACGCCGACCTAGTCGGCTACCTCGCCTCGCTGCGCCGCCACGCAGGCTTCATGGTGCCAGGGCCGGTCCAGCATGCCGCCGCCGTGGCGCTCGGAGACGACGACCACGTCGAAGCCCAGCGTGGCCTGTACTGCGAGCGCCTCGCCTACCTCGCCGGCGCCCTCGAAGCTGCCGGCTTCCCGGCGAAAGGCCCCGAGGGGGGCTTCTACCTCTTCGTCGCGGCCCCAGAGCTCGCCGTCTCGCCCGTGGGCGCCAACGGAGAAGAAGAAAGCCCCTCGTTTTCCTTCGCACGCCTCCTCGCTCTGAAGGCCGGCGCGATAGTGAGCCCTGGCGACGCCTACGGCCCCCGTGCCGCCGCCTTCGTCCGCATCGCCGCCGTCCAGCCGCTCGAGCGCCTGCGTGTCGCCGGCGACCGCCTGGCGAAAGCGCGCCTCGGCCCCTAACTTGCCCCAGATGCGCGACCTGGCCACTTCGATCGACGAGCTTTGGGAGGGACGCGAGAGGCTTTCGAAAGAAGGCGGAGACGCCCGTTCGGCGGCTTTGTCGGCGGCCGCCGAGGCGATCGACCTCCTCGACCGGGGCGAGGCGCGCGTGGCCGAGATCGGCCCGCACGGCGCCGTCGTCGTGCACGCCTGGCTGCGCCGGGCGATCCTGCTCTGGTTCCTTTTGGCCGAGGTGAGGACCGGCGAGCTCGGACCCCTCGAGTACGCCGACAAGGTGCCGCTCAAGTCGGGCTTTGTGGCCGCCGGGGTCCGCGTCGTGCCCGGCGCCTCGGCGCGGTGGGGATCCTTCATCGACAGGGGCGCCGTTTTGATGCCGAGCTACGTGAACATCGGCGCCCGCGTCGGGGCCGGGACGATGGTCGACACCTGGGCGACGGTCGGCTCCTGCGCCCAGGTCGGCGAGCGGGTGCACCTCGCCGGCGGCGTAGGCATCGGCGGCGTCCTCGAGCCGCCCAACGCCGTGCCGGTCGTGGTCGGAGACGACGCCTTCGTCGGGAGCCGCTCGATGATCACCCAGGGCGCCCGAGTCGGCGAGGGCGCGGTGCTCGGCGAGGGCGTGCTCCTCAACGCCTCGATCCCCGTGGTCGACGCCGAGAGCGGAGCGGAGCTCTCGCGTGGCATCGTGCCCGAGTGGTGCGTGGCCGTGGCAGCCCAGCGCCGCCGTGAGCTCCCGGGGGGCGAGTTCTTCCTCCCGTGCGTGCTCGTGCTCCGGCGGCTCGAGCCGGGCCGCCACGACAAGGAGATGCTGAACGAGGTGCTGCGGGCGGAGGGGACCTCTCCTTGAGCTCGCCGGACGGCTCGGAGCTGCTCTCGCTCACCGCCTCGCTCGTCGAGGTCGCGTCGGAGAGCCACCACGAGGCTGCCATCGCAGAGCGCGTCGAGCAGCTGCTCGCGAAGCGCGGTCACCTGGAGACGCGCAGGATCGGCGACAACATCCTTGCCCGCACCCACCTCGGGCGGCGCGAGCGGCTCGTCCTCGCCGGGCACCTCGACACCGTGCCCGAGAACGGCAACGGCTACGCCAGGATCGAGGGGGAGGTCTGTCACGGGCTCGGTGCCTGCGACATGAAGGGAGGCTTGGCGGTGATGCTGGCCCTCCTCGCCGCCGTCGCCGAGCCGGTCGTCGACGTCACCTTCATCGCGTATGCCTGCGAGGAGGTTGCCCGGGCCGACTCGGGGCTCTTGGAGATCGAGCGCCTGGCGCCCGAGTGGCTCGAGGGCGATGCGGCCGTGCTCGGCGAACCGACGGCCGCCGTGGTCGAGGCCGGTTGCCAGGGGGTGCTGCGCGCCGCCGTCACCTTGAGGGGCGAGAGGGCCCACAGCGCCCGGCCCTGGATGGGCGAGAACGCCATCCACCGTCTCGGGGCCCTTCTCGTCCGGGTCGCCGCCTACGAGCCGCGCCGGCCGGTGATCGGCGGCTGCGAGTACCGCGAGGCTCTGCAGGCCGTCTACGTCCAAGGGGGCGTGGCGGCCAACGTCGTGCCGGACTTGGCCAGGGTGACTCTCAACCACCGCTTCGCCCCCGACCGCGACGCCGCCCTCGCGGCCGAAGCGGTGCGTGAGGTGCTCGGGGAGGGGCTTTCGGAGGAGAGGGGAGACACCTTCGTGGTCGAGGAGTCGGCCGCTCCCGCGCCCCCGGCGCTCGACCACCCGCTGCTCGCCCGCCTCCTCCAGTCGTCGGGCGAGGGGCCCCGCGCCAAGCTCGGCTGGACCGACGTGAGCTTCTTCTCGGCGCGGGGCGTTCCGGCGTGCAACTTCGGCCCGGGCGATCCGGCGCTCGCCCACAACGCCGCCGAGCGGGTCTCGTGCGACGAGCTTCTCCGTGCGTATGTAGCCTTGGAGGACCTCATCACGGACTCTGGCTGAGCTCTGGCCGGATCTCCTGGCGGGCAAGGGGGCGACATGGACGACGCAGCGACACAGAACGGCTGGTGGCTCGCCTCGGACGGGCGCTGGTACCCGCCGGCGGAGCATCCCGACGCGCGGGCGCTGAGCGCCTTGGTCGCCGAGCCTGGCGCCCGGCGGAGCGGTCCTGCCGGCACGGTGACCGACCGTGGGGGGCGGCACGCGGCAACGGCAACGACGGCAACGGCAACGGCAACGACGGCGACGCCAGCGACGCCACCCGACGCCGGCTGGTGGCTCGCCTCCGACGGGCGTTGGTACCCGCCGGAGCTTCACCCGGACGCGGGAGGGGATCTGGTCGGCGACGGGTACGCCATCGCCGAGGAGCTGCTCCAGGAGACAGGCGTAGCCGGCGTCTCGGATCCGGCGCCCGCCCATATCCCGAAGCGGGTGGTGCCGGACGT
>JBOGHY010000185.1:0-3582 GCA_050742375.1 Acidimicrobiales bacterium
AGTCCCGCTCCCGCTCCCGCACCGCCAGGGCGCCGATGAGCCCGGCGACGGCGAGCGATCCGACAAGCGCCCCGGCGACGGCGTCGTTGGCGACGAGAAGCCCGCCGGCGGCTCCGGTGAAGGCGAGCTCGCTCGTGCCGTGCACAGCAAAGGCCATCTGGCGGGTGACGACGAAGGGCCCGACGAGGCCGCAGACAACGGCCACGAGCGCCCCGGCGACGAGGGCGTGCTGGGCGAAGGGGAGGCCGAGGTACTGCGCGAGCGAGAAGCCGCCCGGGGCGGCGCCGAGGAACCCCCCCGAAGCAGCTCCGAACAGGGTGACCATCACCGGTGCACCTCGACGTGGTGGTGGTGGCGCTCTCCGGGACCGGGGGCCACGGGCTCGCCGGCACCGAGGACGACCGTCCTCCCGTCGATCTCGATGACCTCGATCGGCGTCCCGTAGAGGCTGCTGAGGCGCTCTCCGGTGAGCACCTCGGAGACAGGACCGACGGCCCAGTTGCCACCGACGAGGTACAGGACCCGGTCGACGTAGGCGAGCACCGGGTTGATCTCGTGAGTGACGAAGACGACGGCGGCGCCGAGGCGCCGCTGGTCGTCGATGAGGTCGGTCACCACCTTCTGCTGGGAGAGGTCGAGCGACAGCAGCGGCTCGTCGCAGAGAAGGACCGACGGCGCCGTGAGGAGCGCCTGGGCGATGCGCAGGCGCTGCTGCTCGCCGCCCGAGAGCGAGCCGATCGGCGCCGAGGCGAAGCCGCTGGCCCCGACGGCCTCGATGGCGGCTTCTACCCGGCGACGGACCCGGCGCCGCGGCAGCGGCAGGCCGGCACGGGTCCCGTCGATCCCGAAGCGGACGAGGTCGCTCCCCCTGATGGCGAGGTCGCGGTCGAAACCGTGCTGCTGGGGAACGTAGCCCACCCTCGATCGCCCATGGCGCGGCGGCCGCCCACCGATCTCGACGGTCCCCGACGAGAGCGGGACGAGGCCGAGGAGCACCTGCAGGAGCGTCGTCTTTCCCGCCCCGTTCGGGCCGAGGACGGCGAGGAACTCTCCCGCCGCCACCTCAAGGTCGAGCTCGCTCCAAACGGGGCGCTCGCCGAAGCGCACCGTCGCGCGGCGGAGCCGGACCGCCTTAGCCACGGCGGCCCGCCTCCCCGCTCTTCGAGCGCCGAAGCGCCGCCAGCAGTGCCTCGTCCTGTGACAGCTGCCAGTCCTGGAAGCCCAACCGCGCCGGCAGCGTCTCGGTCATCGCCACGATCGGCACCCCGGCTCTTCGTGCCGATGCCGCCACCCCTGAGGTGACGGCGCTCACCGTCTGGCTGTTCACGATGAGTGCCGCCACCCGGTGCCCGGCCATGAGCGAGTCGAGCCGCTCGGTGTCCGCCGGGCTCGGTTCGACGCCGTTCTCGACGGCGAGGGCGAAGCTGACCGGGGTGGCCGAGACGAGCCCGGCCTCCTCGAGCAGGTAGCCGGGGAGCGGCTCTGTGACGGCGACCCTCGTTCCGCCGTAGCCGGCCCGGATCCGGGACATGACGGCCAATAGCGGGCGGAGGGAGCGCTCGAAGGCGCGAAGGCGCTCCGAGAAGTACCGCCGAGCGCTCGGATCGACCCGGCCGAGGGCACCTTCGATGGCGCGAGCCACCTCGGGCAGGCGCGCCGTGGCGTACCAGATGTGCGGGTTCACCCGAGGGCCGCCGAGCCCGAGCACCCTCGCCGCCTCGACGATACGACGCGGCCCGGCCCCCCCGGCTGCTGTGAGCGCCGCCATCCAGGGGTCGTAGTTGGCCCCGTTCAGGATCACTACCTGCGCGAGCGCCACCGCCGCGGCGTCGGCGGCCGTCGCCTCGAAGAGGTGGGGGTCGGCGTTCGGGCTGTTCACAAGCGATACGACGGCCACGTGGGCGCCTCCGAGCTGGGAGGCGATATTGCCCCACATGTCCTCGGCCGCCACGACCCGCACGACCCCTCTGGCCGGGGCAGGCGAGGCGCCCGCCCCGATCGC
The DNA here is from genome assembly GCA_050742375.1 of Acidimicrobiales bacterium. Lineage (GTDB taxonomy): Bacteria > Actinomycetota > Acidimicrobiia > Acidimicrobiales > Bog-793 > JAKATT01. The sequence continues at coordinate 2,003 of JBOGHY010000185.1, forward strand.
CGAGCAGGACGTCGAACCGAGCGCCGTCGCCGCCACCGCCGCCACGGCCACGGCTCGCCATGCGGGGAGCCGCCGGCCCGCCCAACCTCTACGCATCTCCAAACGATAACCGTTTCGGGTTCTAGCTGCCGCCGATCCGCCGAGGTTGACATTGCGCGGGTGACGGCCCCGAAAGCTCAAGCTCAGGGCGTCTCGGAGGGACCGTCGCCACAACCTCGCCTCTGCTGTGCTCGCCCGGAGCCTTAGGCGCCTCTCTGGCGACTACCTAAGAGCCTGGGGCTATCCCGTTGTCGCAGTCGAGACCTTCGTGGACCCAACACGTCATGTTGGCACCTGCTATGTGATCGCAGGCTTTCACGCCGTCGGGGAGACGAGGGGCTTCGGCCGCTCGGGGAGCCGTTCCGGCGGGCGCTACCTGCACCACGGGAACCCGAAGCTGTACTTCGCAAGGCCACTGCGCCCGGGCGCCTACGCGATCTTGGCGTCGGACTTTGATCACCCTTTGCTGCAAAGGAGCAGGCAGATGATCGACCTCAACGCATTGAGCTTCGACGGCGAAGGAGGTCTGCTCTTCGCGCTCGAAGAGATGACCGACCACCGAAAGGCCCGAGGCGTGCGCCACAGCCTCGCCTCGATCCTCGCGATCGCGACCGCGGCGGGCCTCGCCGGGTCGAAGTCGATGGTGGCGATCGGCGAGTACGCGGCCGATCTCCCCCAGGAGGTGCTCTGTCGCCTCGGCGCGAAGTACCACCCGCTCCTCGGGCGCTACATCGCGCCCCACGGCGAGACCTTCCGACGAGTGCTGAAGGACGTCGTCGACGCGGCCGAGCTCGACCAGGTGGTCGGTGCATGGCTCTTCGCCCAGGTCCAGGCGGGAAACCTGAGCGCAGAGGAGCTCGTGGTCGCCTTGGACGGCAAGTCGCTTCGCGGCGCGCTTCGAGACGATGGCCGGGCCGTGCACCTGTTCTCCGCGATGGTCCACGGCACTGGCGTCGTCGTCGCCCAGGAAGAGGTCGACCAAAAATCGAACGAGATCACCGCGCTTCGCCCGCTGCTCGAGGGCATCGACATCACCGGTGCGCTTCTGACCGCCGACGCGCTGCACTGCCAGGACGACCATGCACGCTTCATCGTCGAGGAAGAACGCCGACTACCTTCTTCAGGTGAAGGAGAACAGGCCGAAGCTGGCAGAGGCGATCAAGGCGATACCCGAGGGGGACTTCTCCCAAGAGCACGAGACCTGCGACCGGGGCCATGGTCGCACCGAGCACCGGTACTACAAGGTGGCCGACGCCCCCGAAGAGCTCCCCTTCCCCCACGCGGCCCAGGTCGTGATCGCCTACCGCGAGCGAGGCGACCTCGCGGACGTGATGACCTCGGCTGAGACCTCGTACTACGTCACCAGCGTCACCAAAGCCAAGGCAGGCCCAGAACGCCTCGGGGCACACGTACGCGGGCACTGGGGGATCGAATCGCTGCACTGGATCCGCGACTGGTGCTTCGACGAGGACCGCCACCAGCTGCGCAGCGCCAACCTGCCCCGCGTGATGGCGACGCTGCGGAACCTGGCGATCGCCCTG
>JBOGHY010000186.1:0-5736 GCA_050742375.1 Acidimicrobiales bacterium
GGTCATCCCGAAGGGAACCATGCCGGGCAGGTAGGGGAAGAAGGCGGTCTCGTCGATGCTGCGCCGATCGTTCGAGGGCGCGATGCCTGGAGTCGTCGGATGTTGCGGGTAGGGGTCGACCAGGCGGGCCGCCCGGTCGCCCGCACGCTCGATCACGGCAACCTCAGGCTGGGCGTGCGCCCCCGAGACACCGTCGGCGCGCCACACGAGCTGGAAGGCGAGCGGCACGACCACTGCCGTCAGGAGCACCCCGACGATGACGAAGGCACGCAGGCGTCGCCGCCCGGCGCCCCCGCTGGCGCGGCCACGCCGCCACATCCAAAGCGACAGGGCAGCCGCAGCCAGATACGGGCCCATTGCCATCTCCGACCACTCCCGGTAGTCGGCCGAGACCGCCACCGCCAGGGTGCCGCCGGCAAAGGCCCCCGACGCCAGGTAGAAGCCAGCATCCTGTGCCACCACCGGGAGCGCACGCCACCTCTGCCAAAGCGGGTCGGCCGCGGCACTCAGCCGATCGAGCAGCGAAGGCGCGCCAGGAGCCGTCAGGGTGCGCACAGAGCGATCGTAGGGTGGGCGCTCCGGAGGCCGCAGCACCGCCGGCGGCTCGAGCACCGCCGGCGGCTCGGGAAGCGCCGACCGGCGCCCCCGTTGGGGGTCAGCGGTTCGGCTGTGGGGTGTAGCGCAGGTAGGGCTTGACGGTGCGGAAGCCTTTCGGGAACTTCTCCTTGGCGGCCTCGTCGTCGATGGCGGGCGAGATGATCACCTCGTCGCCGTCGACCCAATTCACCGGCGTCGACACGGAGTAGTCAGTGGTGAGCTGGAGGGAGTCGAGCACCCGCAGGATCTCGTCGAAGTTCCTGCCCGTGCTGGCCGGGTAGGTGATGGTCAGCTTCACCTTGCGGTCCGGACCGACGATGAAGACGGACCGCACCGTGAGGGTGTCGTTGGCGTTCGGGTGGATCATCCCGTAGAGGTCGGCCACCTTGCGGTCCTCGTCGCCGATGAGCGGGTAGTTGAGCGAATGACTGGTGGCATCGGCGATGTCCTGTGCCCAGCTCTCGTGAGAGGAGACCGGGTCCACAGACACGCCTATCACCTTGGCATTGCGCCTGGCGAACTCGTCCTTGAGGCGCGCCACATCGCCGAGCTCGGTCGTGCAGACCGGCGTGAAGTCCTTCGGATGGGAGAAAAGGACGCCCCAGCTGTCGCCGAGGTACTCGTAGAAATTGACGGTGCCCTCGGTCGTGTCGGCCGTGAAGTCCGGGGCGGTGTCGCCGAGCTGCAAAGACATGGCTACTCCTGTGGGGTCGGGTGTCTAATGTCGATTAGATTAGTCAGGTATTCGCCCGGTCGCGCCAGTCCGCTCCGAGTCGCCCGCGGGGGGCTTTTGAGGTGGGCCGTCGAGCCCGCCGGGACGGTCGGCACCGGGCTCGGGCTCGGGCTCGGTCATCTCCTGCCGCCGCTCCCGCAGGCGCCGGATCACGACGAAGGCCACGAAGGCGGCGACGACGACGATCACCGCCACGGTCGTCGCCCTGCCTGTGACGTTCAAGAAGTGACGGTACGACGTCCCGGCGTAGAACCCGGCGAGGGTGAATCCGATCCCCCATATGACGCCGCCGAGGGCGTTGTAGAGGAGGAAGATCGGGTATCGCAGCCCCGAGACCCCGGCGATGCCCGGGGTGAGCGCCCTGAAGACCGAGACGAAGCGGCCGATGAAGACCGCCCGTCCTCCCCGGCGCCGGACGAAGTCGGTCGTGCGAGAGACGTGCTTCGAGCCCCTCAAGGGCCAGCGTCGCAGCAGGTAAGGACCGAGATGGCGACCGACCTCGTAGCCGGTGCTGTCGCCGAGAATGGCGGCGCCGACGACGAGCACCAGCATCCAGACCAGGCTCACGTGGTGCTCGGAGGCGAGCACACCGCCGTATACGACGGCGATCTCGCCGGGTAGCACGAAGCCGACAAAAAAGGCCGCCTCCCCGAAGCAGAGCAGGCCGACGATCGTGTAAGCCGGCCAGCCGGAGAGCGACAAGAGGCCGTGCAGGAGCTCAGTCACCATGGCGACCGGTCCCGCCCGTGACGGGCGGCGCGTTGCACCGAGAGCTTCGCGGTCGGCAGCGCACCACTGCGGCATCCTACGAGGCGGTAAGGGCCGAGCCGGGCCGGCGCGCAGCCCAGACGTAGCGTCGCCGGCGATGACGGCCCCAGTCCCAAAGGCTGCTCTGCCACCGGCGCTACGAAGGTCCGGCACGGCCTTTTCGGTCTGCAGCATCTGCTCAGGTCCAGCCGCGGCCGGACGGCGCTCGTGCTGGAGCTGCCGGCTTGTGTGCTCCCAGCTCGGCGGTCGCGTACCAGCCGTCGTGCCGATGAGGCTCTACGTGCCTGGCTCCGAGCTGCAGCGCGCCCTATCGGGCTACAAGGCGTCGCCGGCGGCGCGCCTGCGGGAGATGCGTGTCGGAGTCCTCGCCGAGATCGTGGCCGGGTTCCTCGAGCACCACACGAGCTGCCTCGCCGGGGCGCTCCGAACCGGCCCGACGAACGGCGTCCTCCTCGTGCCGGTCCCCTCCTCCAGGTCCGGCGGAGTCGGGACGCCGGGCCGGCATCCGCTCGTGTCCGTCCTCGAGGCGGCCCTGTCATTGCTAAAGACCCGCAGGGCGCCAGAGGCGGTACGCCTGGCGGCCTGGGACTGCCTGGCGGCCCGATCGCCGGCGGCGCGGCGGCTGTCCGCGAACCGAGGGGCTTTCGAGGTGGGGCGACCGCCGGCGTACCCCCTCTCCCGCAGCTCGGTAATCGTCGTCGACGACGTCTTCGCCTCGGGCGCGCGCGCCTTGAGTGCCGCCGCCGCCCTCGAGGACGCCGGCTTCGCGTTGACGGCGGCGGTCCCGATCGGACGCCTCGTGCGACCGGACCACAACGCCGCCGGGGCCGCCTTCTGGGCCGCAGTCGGCGGCGGGGAGGTGGGGCTGCGCTGCAGGGGCTGTGCCCGCACGGTTGCTTTCGCTGGGCGTCATACCGCCGTCTCGGAGGCCTGGGCGGCATGACGGTGCCGCCCCTCAGCCGACGAAGAGGCGGCCGAGGAGGTGAGTGGCGAGTCACCCAGCTGGAGCCGGCCGGACCCCCGCGGGTCCGTCTACGGAAGCTCGAGGAGCGCCCGTCCAAGAGCGTCGTTCAACGAGGCCTCGGCCTGCTTCCACGAGAGGCCATGTGCTTGGACGATCTCGTGCCAGGCGTTATGCGACGTGGCAGCGCTGAGCAGGGCGGCGGCCTGCACGGCGGGCAGGTGCTCGCGTAGTCCGCCGAGCTCGGCGATTCGATCCACGGTGACACGAGCGCCGTGACGGTGGCGGCGGCTTCCCTCTGCGACGGCGTCGGAGAGATCGGGCTCCGCCGCCGCGGCCGCGAACAGGGCGCCGATGACGTCGCCACAACGCTCCTGGAAGGCACGAGTGAGGCTTATCCCGGCACGCAGCACGTCCTTCGGCCTGGTTGCGGCGAAGATCGCGGCGGCTCCTTCGGGCACGCCGGACTCCTCGTCTATCAGCTCAAGCAGGCCGGTGAGCAGCCCGTGCTTTGAGCCGACGCGGGCGTAGATCGTCTGCACCGCAACGCCCGCCTCCTCGGCGATGTCGCCGATGGACGTCGCGACGTAGCCCCGCTCGCCGAACAGCCGCCGAGCCGTTTGCAAGATGTCGCGCCGGGTCTGGGCGGCCATCTGCTCGCGGCGATCGATCCGGGTTGCCGGCATGCTTGACAGAATACCACTCTCCTTGCTAGAGTCACCTTCTAGTACACATAACGATCTTCTAGCGCAAGGAGCTTCTGACTGCGGCTACAGCGGCGCCGGACTGATGGGGTCGACCACCGTCAGCGTCTCGGGGCTGCGCCATCGCTTTCAGCCGATCGCCCTTCCCGACCTGCAGCGCCCCCCCGAGCGTAGCGATTCATTCGTCCGCTTCACGCAGACCGCCGGTGGTCGCACTGGGCTTCCGGCCCCCCGCCGGGTCCGTCGCCGACCGTACGTCCAGTGGCAGTCTCCTCTCGTATGGACCACGCTTTCGCTCACGATGCACGCTGACGGCAGGGCTGAGTTCGCTATGACCGGGGCCAGCTCCTTCCCGCGCCACTGGATCTACGACGCGGACAGCCGACTGTCGCACAAGTCCGGTCTCGCCGACTTCCGGGACTGGTACCGAAAGTCGTTCGGACGGCACAGCCCCTGGGGAGACGAGGGCTCGACGGCGCTCGTCACCGCTGTCGCGACCGCCCTCGAACGGTCGCTCTCGTCCCAGCTCATGAGCCCCACCGCAAAGCCACGCATCGGTCGAGTGGCGCCGGGAAACCTCGTCTTCCGTCAAGGCGACAGCGGCAGTACGGTCATCCTGGTCCTCGACGGGGTGGTGCGCATCGAGCGAGACGGTGAGCGGCTGGCGGAGTATGGACCCGGAGCGCTCCTCGGTGAGAGGGCGCACCTCGAGGGAGGAATTCGGACGTCTTCGGTTGTGGCGGTTACGCCTTGCCGAGTCGCGGCCGTCGAGGCGGAACAGTTCGACCGTGTCGCGCTCGAAGGGCTCGCAGCCGACCACCGTCGAGAAGGCAGGCTCTGGACTGAAGTGTGAAGGTCCATCTCTGCGGCGTCCGAGGATCGACGCCCGCGGCTGGGATTAGCTCCTCCGCTACGGCGGCGACACCTCCTGCCTCGCCCTCGCTCCCGACAGACGAGACTGCCCCCGCGCCCTGCTTGCTCACCGCGCCGCTCCACGGTGCCCACATCCTTCTCGGGCGGAGACCGCGAGGAGGCTGATGTGTGGTGCTTCCTGCCGGTCAGTCAGCGAAACCTCCCGACAAGCCCGCTGCGATCGACGCAGCGGGCGGGTCGGCGCCCGCTCCGGCACCTCCACGGCGGCTCGGCACCGGCCGAGCCCGGCCGCCACTGGCGACTCGCACCTGCCTCCCGCCCGCCCGGACGGCCTCCCGCCCGGACTGCGTCCGACCCGGTAGCCGGCCGAAGTGACAGGATTCCCGCCATGGAACCGCTCTCCCGACGGCAGGTACTTCGCGGCACCGGACTTGCCGGGCTCGCCGCCCTCCTGCCGCCCGAGCTCCTCGCCGCCTGCTCGCGTGCTCGAGGCGAACCGCCATCCGCGCCGGGCGAGGGCGGCGAGTTGCTCGTGCTCGACACCCATGAGGCCGCCGTCGTACGGGAGGCGACCGCCCGGCTCATCCCCGGCCCGCTCGACGACCCGGCCGAGGCAGGTCATCCAGGAGCAAGGGAGGCGAACGTGACGCGCTACATCGACTGGATGCTCGGGGCACTCACTCTTTCTCCCGCGAAGATCTTCGCCGGCGGCCCCTTCTCGAACAGGGCGGGGTTTTCGACCGACGACATGGCTCATTTCATCGGCCTCTCACCGGCGGCGGCGCACGCGTGGTCACGGCGGCTGTCGGGATGGAAGGCTGCATACCGGCGAGGCGTGCGGGACCTCGATAAAGCGGCCCGGGGGAGCTTCCTTGCCGCGAGCACCGGCCGGCGAGACGACGTGCTCACAAGCGATCCAGACGGCTTCACGACCTTGTTGTTCTCGCACGCAATCGAGGCGATGTACTCCAATCCCGAGTACGGCGGCAACGCAGCCTTGTCGGGCTGGAAGGAGATCGGCTTCCCCGGCGACGTGCAGCCGCGCGGCTATAGCGCGGCGCAGGTGAGCCGCTCGGACGGGCCCGACCCCTACCGGCCCG
>JBOGHY010000187.1:0-6526 GCA_050742375.1 Acidimicrobiales bacterium
GACGACGGCGGCTGCCACCGGATCGGCGAGGTGGTCGCGCACGGGCGAGTAGAGGCGCTCGAGGGCGCCGCTTCCCGCACGGATCTCCGTAAGAGAGCCGGCGGAGCCCACGACCAGGAGGGATGTCCCGTCCACGACGATCGACACGGGGCGGCGGAACCCGGAGGGAGCTCCCTTGATGACCCTCACGAGCGAGTGCGTGCGGACGGCGAGCTCGGTGACCGAGCCCCTGCTCGGGCCGCCGCCCTCGTTGGCGACGAACAGGTGACCCTCGTCGGCGGCGACCGCAGTCGGGTGGTCGAAGCCGTAGGCCGCACCGCGGAGCACCCTTTGGATCCTCCGGGTCGAGGTGCTGACCTGCGTCAGCGAGTTGTTGGCGTTGTTCGCCACCCAGAGCGAGCCGCCGGCGACGGCGAGCCCGTCAGGTGCCGCGAAGGGGCCGGTGCTCGGGCGGTCGGCGGTCGGGGTGGCTGATGTGCGTCCTGCCGGCGCGGTCGTGGTCCGCGGGTTCGCCGCCGCCACGCGGGGAGCCCGCGCGGCAAGGGCTGGGGCGGCGAGGGCCGTGGCGGCGAGGGCCGTGGCGGCGAGCACGGAGGCGGCCCCCATGAGCCGGCCGGCCGGCCGTCGGGTCCCGGCCGGGAGTCGCGTCCCGGTCGGGAGCTGCGGCGGTCCGAGATCCCCGAGCTTGCTGGCAAGTCCCGTCACCGCGCACCTCCGTGCCGATCGTCGGTCCAACCCGTAGATCCTCGTGCCGCCGCCGGTCCTGCCGGCCCCGGTCCTGCCGCCCCGGGTCCCACCGCCCTCGGCACCTTGACAAGAGTATCGGCAGCTCCAGGAGCGGCGCTTGAGCACGCGCTCGCTCTCGTAGGGAGGAGAGAGAGCGCCGCCTTTGGAGTGGGGGTTTACCCGCGTACAAAAGCGCCGCGGGCAGCTAACCCGCGCGAAAACCTGTACCAACATTCTAATGTACTGACAATTGATCCGCCAGGAGTGATGCCGAGAGCTCGCCGAGAGTCCTCGGAGGTCGCGGACGGCTACGACAGACCGGTCAAGCTGGCGGGCCGCCCGATCGGCCCGAGCGGGCGGAGCGGGCGGAGCGGGCGGCCCCTACCGCTGGCCCTTCCCCGCCCTGCGCTCGCTCTCGGAAGCGATGGCGTCGACCGAACCCAGGACCGCTCGCTCCCAGGCGCCCGCCACCTTCCTGCCCCACAGCGCCCCGAAGCCCCAAAGGTCGGTGCCAAGCTCGCCCTCGTAGACGAAGGTGGTCGTCCCGTCGCCGTGCGGAGTGAGCTCGAAGGTCTCGTGCACGACCGGCACCGGCCCCCGGACGAGCTCGAAGGTGACGAGGCGGGGACGCTCGAAGCGCACCGTCTCGGTGGTCGTCGCCGTCAGGCCGAGACCAGCAGGCGTGTAGTGGTCGGCGAGCACCATGTCGGAGCCGCGCTCACGTACCTTCAATTTGTCCTCCATCGCCCGTGGCGTTTGGCCCAGATAGGGCGCCGCGATCACGTCGAAGACCACCTCCGCCTCGGCATCGATCTGCCGCCTGATCGGCCCGAGCGGCCGCAGGCGCCGCCCCACGCCGAGGTCGGGCGCGACCGATCCCCTGACGACGAGCACGTAGAGGCCACCCGCGGCGGTCCCGGCCAACCCGATAGCTCCGGCACCGCCGAGGAGCGTTCGGGTAGTTCCCATCGCGCGAGACCGTACCGAACGCCCCACCCCTGGGCCAGCGCCGGTCTTGCTTCGACCCGCCGGGGGCACTACGCTTCCACTACGTACGTAGTTGACGCGGTAGACAGTGAGGCGGTGAACGAGTGATCGAGTTCCAGCTCGACCCGGTTTCGGGCGTTGCGACCTATCTACAGCTGGTCCAGCAGGTTCGTCAGGCGATCCGTGTCGGCATCCTGGCACCAGGCGACCAGTTGCCGACGGCCCAGCAGGTCGTGGCCAAGCTGGCGATCAACCCGAACACGGTGTTCAAGGCATACCGAGACCTCGAACGCGACGGATTGGTGCGCCCGCGACCCGGTCAGGGGACCTTCGTCGTCGGGACGCTCCCCCGCAGCGATCCCGCCGCCCAGGGGCGCTTCCTCGCCTCGATGTCCGCTTGGTTGCGCAAGGCACGCGCCGCCGGCCTTGACCCAGACGACATCGAGGCGATCTACCGGACCGCCATTCGCCACGTATTCGCAGAAGGTGTCGCATGACGCCCGTCATCGAAACGACGGGGCTCGGCAAGCAGTACGGGCGAAAGTGGGCGCTGCGGGACTGCAGCCTGGCAATCCCTGAGGGCAAGGTCGTTGGACTGGTCGGACCGAACGGGGCAGGGAAGACGACGCTGTTGCACCTGGCCGCCGGTCTCCTTGCACCCACGGCCGGGTTGATCACAGTGCTCGGCGGGCTCCCCGGCGACGGGTCCGGACAGCTCGCGCGGGTGGGCTTCGTCGCCCAGGACACGCCGATCTATGCCGGGCTTTCGGTCGCCAAACATCTGCGCATGGGCGCGTACCTCAACAAGAGCTGGGATCAAGGACTGGCCAAGCGTCGGATCGAGCAGCTCGAGCTCGACCCACGCCAAAAGGCGGGATCGCTGTCGGGCGGTCAGCGGGCCCAGCTGGCACTGACGTTGGCCGTCGCCAGGCGACCCGAGCTCCTGCTCCTCGACGAGCCGGTAGCGAGCCTGGACCCGCTTGCTCGACGCGAGTTCCTCCAGAGCGTCATGGAAGTCGTCGCTCGGGACGGGGTCAGCGTCGTGCTCTCCTCGCACCTCATCACCGACCTGGAGCGGGTCTGTGACTACCTGGTCATCCTCGTCGCCTCCCACGTCCAGCTGTCCGGGGAAGTGAGCGACCTGCTGGGATCGCACTGGCGCATCTCCGGTCCTCGCCGGGACCCGGGCACGCTGCCCTCAGACCAAGAGGTCATCGAGGAGAGCCACACGGACAAGCAGAGCACCTTCCTTGTGCGCACCAACCAGTCCATCGTCGATCCGGTCTGGAACGTGAAGCCGGTGACTCTGGACGATCTCGTCCTTGCCTACCTGAGCAATCCCCGTCGCGGCCGCGTGCGCGAGTCAAGCCTTGGAGTGGTCCGTTGATCCGGCTCACGTGGATGCAGTTCCGTGTCCACGCGTTGGTTGCCCTCGGCGCCCTGGTGATCGTCGCCATCGTCTTGGGTGTGACCGGCCCCCACCTGGCCCGCCTCTACGACATCACGGTCGTCAACTGCGCGGCACACAGAGATTGCTCGACCGCCGCGTCGGCACTGACCCGCACCGACAGCAGCCTGCAGGCCGTGCTCAACGTGCTGGTGGAGGTCGCTCCCGCCTTGATCGGGCTCTTCTGGGGGGCGCCCCTCGTCGCCCGGGAGCTCGAGACCGGCACCTACCGCTTGGCGTGGACCCAAGTCACCCGCGCCCGCTGGGTCGCCATCAAGCTTGGGCTCCTCGGCCTCGCCGGCATGCTCGTCGGCGGGATCTTGAGCCTAATGGTCACGTGGTGGTCGAGCCCGCTCGACACGGTCCGCATGACGCCATTCTCGTCGTTCGACCAACGCGACCTCGTCCCGGTCGGCTATGCGGCCTTCGCCTTCGTGCTCGGAGTCACCGCGGGCGTGCTCATCCGGCGGACGCTCCCCGCGATGGCCGCCGCCCTGGCAGGCTTCGTCGTGGCCCGGGTGGTCGTCGCCCACTTCGGCCGCCCGTACTTGGTCTCGCCGCTCAAAATCACCATCCCCGACAGCACGATCGCTGCCACCGGGACGTCGCCGGCGAGCGCCGGGGCGCCCAATCCGCGCGACTGGGTCATCTCCGAACAGACGATCAACGCCAAGGGACAGGTAATCGGGCAGTTCGGCTCGATCGGCAACGGCACCGCGCCGGTGGGCGTCACGCGGCACGGCGGCGTCGTGCTCGGGGGTGGGTACTCTTGCCCGGGCCTCGCGATGCCCCATAAGCCGTCGCCAAGCTCCTCAGAGACGTTCCATGCGCTCATCCAGAAGTGCGTCGACCAACTCCACATCCGCGAAGTGCTCGTCTATCACCCCATCGGTCACTACTGGGCGCTCCAGTGGACCGAGCTGGGGGCCTTCCTCGGCGCAGCGATCGCCTTGAGTGCCTTCTGCCTCTGGTGGGTCCGGTGTCGCCTCGTCTGAATGAGGATCAAGCCAGATCGTCCATTACGGCGTCCGCTCCACTCAGCCAACCGCTGCTCGTGCGAGCGCGGAACGACGGGTCGTTGGCCCGTCCGCACCCCCTGCCTCGATCGTGCACGCCGATCATCCCCGAGCCACTTGAGAGTTCGGTGCGCTCCTCGTGTCGGAGGGCGTCGTGCAAGCGCGCGGCGGGACCGATGCTCCTATGTTTGTCAAGACTGAATTTGAGGGGCATATGGGCTTGTCACAAGCCGGTCGATAAGGCGGGCGACAAGGCGCGTAGGTCATCGAGTCCGTATGGGCTGCAGTCGGCGAAGAGGAACTTCGCCAAGTCGTGCTCCGCCAAGATGTCGGGACGCTCCAAGAAGTACTGGAGGACGTCTGCGATCTCGCTGGCGTCGAGAGCGTCGAGGACAATGTGGGCTTTCAAGGGCTGTCCTTTCGAGGAGGGCGCCGACGGCTCGGGCGGGACAGGACAGGGATGAGCCACTCGAGAGGGCAAGCTCTTAGCAAGCCACCATGCACCAGCCGCAGGCGCGGGATCTGTGCGCACTTCGTTCGAAGGACAGCGCCTCGGCGCGTCGGCCGATTACCGGGCCAGACCCACCGCCACGAAGCTTTTAGGAGCGGGCAGGTAGCGGTACACCTCCCGGGCCACGTAGCGCTTGAGCATCCGGATGATCTCCATCTTGGAGCGGCCGTCCTTCTGGCGAAGCTCTATGTAGGCCTTGGTGCGGGGATCGGAGCGCAGCCGGGTGAGACGATGCGGAACAGGGCCGAGTTGGCCTGGCGATCACCGCCGCGGTCGGGGCAGTAGCGGGTGACCTTGCCGGAGGAAGCCTCGATCGGTGCCACTCCGCAGAGATGCGCCCAGGCCGCCTCGGATCGGAGGCGGCCTGGGTTGTCCCCGGCGGTGACCAGCAGGGTCGCCGCGCTGTCCACTCCTACCCCGTGCAGGCTCAACAGGTCGGGGGAGGTCACCCGCACCAGCTCGGAAAGCAGCCGATCGAGGCGCTCCTTCTCCTCGTCGAGCTCGAGGACCCGGTGGCCCAGCACCGACAGAGCCGCTGGGCGTTGCCGAGTTCCGCACCACCAAGGCCGGCCACGCTCGGCTCCTTCGAAGGACAGGCTGACCGTCAGCCGATTCGAGAGTCAAACCGCTTGTTACCGGCGTATCTGTCTGAGCACGGCTGTGGGGTAAACGGCGCCAATCATTGGGGATCGGTTCGTTGGGCAGGGATCGTGACGACGGCGAATCGAATCTGGCGCAGGTCTGATAGCAACTCCCCGTGGCGATCGTGTGGGCGTGCCGGGAAAGCGTCAAGACATACGCAGCCCTCGGGCGACGAGCTCCGGCGCCGCGCTTTGACTGCTCCACGTGCCACCGGCCGCTCGCTTTCGATGGCGCCTACTCCCGCCAGGTCCGCGAGGCGGGGGCGGTGCACCGCGTCTTCGTCCGCAGGGTGCGCTGCCGGGGTTGCGGGACATCCGACGTTCTGTTGCCGTCCTTCGTGGTGAAGGAACCGCCTGGACAGCGCCTCGTCGCTCGGAGCGGCCGTCCTCGTGCACACCGGACACGTCACCGAAGACGTCATGGAGCTCTGCCGAGGTGTCCCAGCCCGAACCTTGCGGTCTTGGCAGAAGCGATTCGCCGACACGGCAGACGCGCTCACGAGCTGGCTCTCGGCTCTTTGCGTCGAGTGGGGTGGGCTCGTCCCGACCTACCCGGCCGAGCAGGCCGATCGCGCCATCTCGGCCATCGTGGCCGTGTCGAAGGCGGTCCAGCGACGACGCAGCGACGCTCCGCCGGCGTGGATACTGGCCAGCGTCATCACAGACGGCCAGGTCATGGCGAACCGCGTAGATCTGCCGCGACCCGGTGTCGGCAGCCGTTTGCCCAGCAATCACAAGGGTAAAGTCGTCACCTGTCGGTCACACCAAAAACCGGCCTCCCTGGACTCGAGCTAGGCGAGAGTCACCGCGTCGGCGTTGGCTACTTCCATGGGGCGAGAAGGAGAGGAGCGCCTCTCGCAGCCAGCCTCATCGCACGATGCCGAACGGTCATCACCAAATCACGCTCCAGCGTTGTCATTCAATCCGGCCGGTAACACCGCCATGGAACAAAGACAGGGTCAAGCGTCGGCTCGGGCCGCTCGGCCTCGTCAGACGGGTGCCGTCCTGACCGCTCCAGAAATCGCGCAGCTCGCAGACGTTCCCGGTCCGGCACTGAGTAGCAACGGAGTGAGGGCGTCCCAAGCCAGCGCGCCGCTTCGGTCGCCGTGCCGCCGCGAGACGCTCCGAAGAGGTGAACCTCGTCGGCCACGGATGTGATCTCCTCGAGAAACCCCTCCTGTGCCCCACACTCCGGATC
>JBOGHY010000188.1:0-19537 GCA_050742375.1 Acidimicrobiales bacterium
GCGAACGTCGCCGCCCCGTAGCCGAAGCGTCCGTAGATGCCACCCTCGCTCGCCGAGAGGACCGCCATCGGCTCGCGACGGCGGCGGAATTCCTCCAGTTGGAGGGTCATCATGGCGGCGAGGCGCCCCTGGCGGCGGTGCGTGGGGCTCACCGCCACGCCGACGACTGCGGCGACCTCGGGGCGGAGACCCCCCGGGAGGGTCACGCGGGTGGGCGCCGAGATGGCCGAGCCGACGACGTCGCCCCCGTCGCGCGAGACGATCACGCGCTCGAGGTCGGTGGCCTCACGCCACCGCTCTTTGAGCGCCTCTGGCGCCCGCCAACCAAAGCCGCGGGCGTCGATCTCTACGACAGCCTCGTACTCGTGCTCTTCGGCGTAGCCGGTGTCGGTCAAGTCGGTCTGGGCGGAGCGGGCAAGGACGGAGGCGGTGTCGACGGAGTCAGCGAGGTTGCTCATCGGTCGATTCTGTCAGAGGAGCGCAAGCGCTCCGGAAGGCGCACGCTCGGCCAAGCGACCGGCACTGGCACCGGGCTGCGCCTCGGGTTTGGAGCAGTGGTAGTGGTGCGCCTCAGGCTGGGGGCAGTGGTGCGCCTCGGGCTGGAGCAGTGCTGGGCCTCGGGCTTGGAGCAGTGGTGCGCCTCGGGCTTGGAGCAGTGGTGCGCCTCGGGCTGGGAGCAGTGGTGCGCCTCGGCTTGGACTAGTGCTGCGCCGGCACGCCGTGACGCTCGTCATCGATCGTCTTTCTGATGAGGGCGACGCGCGCTTCTGAGGCGTTGACGTCCTCGCCCTTCTCGGCAAAGAGGGCCTCGCGGTCCTTTTCCGCCTCGGCGGCAGCGCCCTCGTCGGCGGCGGCGAGCCGCGCCTCGACACCTTCGGCCACGAGCCGCTCGGCCTCGGCGACGAGCGCCTCGACCATCTCGTCTTCGGGCACCACCCGGACGATCTGGCCCTTGATGAACAGATGGCCCCGCCGCCGTCCGGCGGCGATGCCCAGATCGGCCTCGCGCGCTTCGCCGGGTCCGTTCACGACGCAGCCCATGACCGCCACCTGGATTGGCAGGTTCTTCTCCTCGAGGGCGTCCCGGGCGCGCTTTGCGACTCCGATCACGTCGATCTCCGCCCTCCCACAGGAGGGGCAGGCGATCAGGTCGAGCCCCCTCCGCTCCCGCAGCCCGAGCGCTTCGAGGAGCTGCCGCCCGGCACGCGCCTCCTCGACCGGGTCGGCCGTAAGGGAGTACCTGATCGTGTCTCCGATCCCCTCGGAGAGCAGTGTGGCGATGCCGGCCGTCGCTTTCAGGAGTCCCGCCGGAGGTGGGCCCGCTTCGGTCACGCCGAGGTGCAGCGGGTGGTCGAAAGCCTCGGACGCCATTCGGTACGCCTCGATCATGAGGGGGACGTTCGAAGCCTTCACGGAGATCTTGACGTCGCTGAAGCCGACTTCCTCGAAATAGGCAAGCTCCATCCGGGCCGACTCGACGAGAGCCTCTGGCGTCGCGCCACCGAAGCGCTTGTAGAGGTCAGGGTGGAGCGACCCGGCGTTGACGCCGACGCGGATCGGGACGCCGCGGTCCTTCGCCTCCCGTGCGACGAGCTTGATCTCCTCGGGCTTGCGCAGGTTGCCGGGGTTGAGGCGCAGGCCATGAACGCCCGCTTCGAGGGCGGCGAGCGCCATCTCGTGATGGAAATGGACGTCAGCCACTATCGGCACGGGCGAGCGGGGGATGATGCGGGCGAGCCCCTCGGCGGCGGCCTGCTCGTTGCAGGTGCAGCGGACGATGTCTGCGCCGCTCGCGGCGAGGGCGTAGATCTGCGAGAGCGTGCCCTCGGCATCCGCAGTCTTCGTGACGGTCATCGACTGCACGGTTATGGGCGCCCCGCCCCCGACGGCAACCTCGCCCAGCATGATCTGGCGGGTAGGGCGGCGTTTGGGCGCGGCGACAAGAGGGTGTGACATCCCAACGAGCCTATCGGGGCGCGCAGTGCCGGCCGAGATGGTGGGTCGGGCTCACCGTGGCTCTGTGCCAGTCGAGGACGGGCCGACCGGGGCCTAGCCGCCGGGCAGGTGCGCCGGCTGGACGATGTTTGCGTAGAGGGCGCCGAGACCGATCACCACGATGAAGGCGAGAAAGACGTAGGCGACGGGGAGCAGCTTCGTCACGTCGGCGTGGTAGCGCCGCCCCCGGCGCGACCGCAGGCGCTCGTAGACGGCGATCGCCACGTGCCCGCCGTCAAGGGGGAGCATCGGGAAGAGGTTGACGATTCCGACAAAGAGATTGATATAGGCGAGCAGGATGAGCAGGAAGCCGACGTCATGGCCGGCGGCGGCCGCACCGATCTGGATGGCGCCGAGGAAGGAGAGGAGCTGGCCACCCGAGCCCGATCCACCAGAGGTGCCGGAGCCAGAGCCGCCCGAGCCAGAGCCGCCCGAGCCCGTGCCCGAGCCCGAGCCCGTGCCCGAGCCCGCGGTGGCGCTGCTCGGATGTGACCCGGCCGTCGCAACCTGGTGGGCGAAGGTGTGGAGCCCGTGGATCGAAAATACAGTCGCGAGCCCCCGCCCGGTGTCGGCCACCAGCGAACCGAACTGCGCCCCGGACTGCGGCACCGCCGCCAGCGGAGCCGTCTTCTTGTTGTAGGTATCGGCGAGCTCGATGCCGATGACCCCGACCGGTCTCGGGCCGGCGTAGCGGTGCGGTGAGATGCCGGGGCCGACCTCGGTCACCTTGCGACCGTCGACCGGTCGCACCACGAGAGCGACCCGGTGACCGCCCCGCTCGACGACGACCGGCACGACGGTGCCGGCGTGGCGCCCGATGAGCGACTGGACCTGGTCCATGTTCGTGATCCGGTGCCCGTCGATCGAGACGAAGCGGTCCCCCGGGCGGAACCCGGCGACTCTCGCCGGCGTCGTGCTCCGCCCGGAAAAGGACAAAAGCCCCTCCACGTACGGCGAACCTGTCGCGGGGCGGCCGACGAAGACGAAGGTCGCAAAGATGAGGACGAACGCGAGGATGAAATGCACGATGGAGCCCGCCCCGGCGACGAGCACCCGCCGCGGGAAGGTCGCCTGGCGGTAGCTGCGAGCCTCGTCCTCCGGGGGGACCTCCTCGAGCATCGTCATCCCGACGATCTTCACGTAGCCGCCGGCGGGAAGCGCCTTCACGCCGTAGTCGGTGCCACCCCGGTGCACGGACCACAGCCTCGGCCCGAAGCCGAAGAAGTACTCCGTCACCTTCATACGGCTCCACTTGGCGGTGGCGAAGTGCCCGAGCTCGTGGGCCATGACCATCGCAACTAGGGCGAGCACGACGACAAGGACGCCGAGGGCGTTCGTGAGGATGGCCGCCACGACCCCGGCGACGAAGACGACGGCAAGGCGTGTGAAGGCGACCCACACGTCGCCCTGCGGCGCCCCCCGACGGCGGGGCCGGGTCGCGTCGGCGGAGCCGGAAGCCGGACCGGCGGTGCTCGCGCCACCGGGACCGGAGGCGGGGCTGGAACTGGGACCCGCGGTGCTCACGCCGGAGTGCTCACGCCGGAGTGCTCACGCCGCGCCCGAGCGCTCCGCCACGCGCTCGCCGGCGACCCGGCGGGCGAGCGAGTCGGCCATGACCACATCTTCCACCGAGGACAATTCTGCCGCCTCGTGCAGCTCGAGGGTGGCAGCGACGACCTCGGCGATGCCGGGCCATGAAAGCTGGCCGGCGAGGAAGGCGGCGACGGCCACCTCGTTCGCGGCGTTCAGCCAGCACGGAGCGCTGCCCCCGAGGCGGCCGGCGTCGTAGGCGAGGCCGAGGCAGGCAAAGGTGGAGAGGTCGGGCGGCTCGAAGTCGAGGCGCAGGCCCTCGGACCACGAGAGCGCCCCGTAGGCCGCCTCGAGGCGGCTCGGGTAGCCGAGGGCGTACCCGATCGGGAGCCGCATGTCGGGACGGGAGAGCTGGGCGAGCGTGGCGCCGTCGCAGAACTCCACCATCGAGTGCACGACCGACTGCGGGTGCACGACCACCTCCACCCGGTCAAAGCCGACGCCGAAGAGCTCGTGCGCCTCCAGGACCTCGAGGCCCTTGTTCATGAGGGTGGACGAGTCGACGGTGATCTTCGGGCCCATCTTCCAGGTCGGATGCGCGAGGGCGTCCTCGACGCCGACCGAGGCGAGCTCGGGTGCGCTCCGCCCGCGGAAGGGGCCGCCGCTCGCCGTCAGGACGATGCGCGCCACCTCGCTCTCGGCGCGCTCGCCGAGGCACTGGTGGATCGCGCAGTGCTCCGAGTCGACCGGAACGATCTCGGCGCCTTCGGTGCGGCGCGCCCGGGCGACGACCGGGGCCCCGGCAACGAGCGACTCCTTGTTCGCAAGCGCCAGGCGCCGCCCGTTTCTGAGCGCCGCGATCGTGACGGGAAGGCCGGCGAAGCCGACCACGCCGTTCAGGACGACGTCGGCGAGCTCGGCCAGGGAGGCGAGGGCACCCTCGCCGGCACGCACCTCCGTGCCGCCCGGCACCAGCTCCTCGAGGCGAGAGGCTGCCGAGGCATCGGCGATGGCGACGACCGCCGGACGAAGGTCGCACGCCTGCCGGGCGAGGGCCTCGGCGTCCGAACCCGCCCCGAGGGCGACGACCTCGAAACGTTGGGGCGCCGCCGCTACGACGTCGAGCGCCTGGGTGCCGATCGAGCCGGTCGAGCCTGCGAGCGCCACCCGCACGGGCGCGGGCTCCCGCCCCTGCGCATCCCGCACGGGCGCCGTCGCCCGTACCTCGGTCGCCGATGACATGACCCCGACCTTGGCCTATCCGTGCAGGAGCCGCACGAGGTAATAGGTCGCCGGCAACACGAACAGGACGGCGTCGATGCGGTCGAGGATGCCGCCGTGGGCGGGGAGAAGGCTCCCCATGTCCTTAAGACCCAGATCCCGCTTCACGAGAGACTCGCACAGGTCGCCCAGGGGAGCGAAGACCGCCACCACCGCCCCGAGCAGGGCAGCTCGAGGAAGATCCCAAGGCGACATGTGGGAGGTGATGCCGATGGCGACCATGAAGGCCGTGAGGCACCCGCCGGCGAGGCCCTCCCAGGTCTTGTTGGGGCTGATCACCGAGGCCATCTTGTGCTTGCCGAGCCAGCTGCCGAAGAAGTACCCCCCGACGTCGTAGCCGACCGTCGCCTCGATCGCCCCGAGCAGGTAGGCGAGTCCGTGGCGGTGCGGGAAAGCGGTCGGGTCGAGCAGCAGCGCCGCGAAGGAACCGAGCCCGCCGATCCAGACCCAGCCGAGAACCGTCGCCGCCATGTTCGCCACCGGCCGCTGGCGCGTCACCCCGGCGAGGTACCAGACGAAGACGAGCAGGAGGAAGAGCGCCGCGATGAGGGGCACCGCCTCGTTGCCCTTCAGGTAGGCGGCCACCATGAGACCCGGAGCCGCTCCGAGGCCGACGAGGGCGGCGGGGCGGTAGTGGGCCTTCCGCAGCCCCTGGTAGCACTCCGCCAGTGCGACCGTGATGACCACGCAGGCCAGCGCCAGCACCAAGGGAGGCCCGGCGACGAAGCAGCCGGCCGTAACGGCTCCGAAGACGATCCCGGTGGCGGTCGCCAAGACGGGGCTGCGCCGGCGCCGGGGCACCTCGGGAGGGCTACCGGCGTCGGGACCGCTCCCAGGGCGATCCGGTCTCGGACGCGACGCCAGCTGGGAGGTCCAGGCGAGAGGGCCCTGGCGGTGCCGCACATGGGCGCCACGGCGGTTCGGCCGCGGGAAGGACTCGAGCCCCGTCGGAGCCGGCCCCGCCTCCAGGAGCTCGGTCGAGACGGCATCTGCAGCGTCAACCTGCGGAAGGAGCACTTCCACCTCGGTGCCCTCCGGGGGGCTCTCCGAAAGCCCCGCAGACCGCGGGCCCCCTTGCGCTCCACCGGCGTCACCGAAGTCGAAGTCATCCTCGTCGTCTCGCGGCTCGGTGCCGTGCTCGGCGACCTTCGGCGCCTCGGCGACGAGCTCGGCGAAGGCGACCGAGTCCTGGGCGAAGTCAGCCTCCACCTCCCGCCACACCGGGCCAGAGATCTGAGTCGCCGTCGCGCTCGGGTCGAGCAGGACGCGGGGCACCTCTCGCGTCGGCGGATCGGTCCAGTCAGGCAGCGGCACGACCGATGCACGCCCGTCGAGGTCTCCCGCGTCTGCGGACGGAGGGTCCGCGCCGCCTCCCTCTGGCGCGCTGGCGCGGTCGCCGCGCCTCGGCCCGACGCCCTCGGCGGCGAGTCGGTCGCGAGAAGTCGAGGGCCACAGCCCCGCCGCCACGCCGGCCTCCACGCCGGAGATGAGGGCCCTTCCGGAAGGGGGTGGAGCGACCGCAGACCATGAGGTGGAACCGGAGGGGCTCTCTTCGTCATCCCCGGACCACTCGTCTTCGAGCCAGGCGTCGTCCTCGGCCCAGTCGCCCGCGGGGGCCTCGTCCGCCCCTTCGCCCGAGGGGGGCATCCTGTCTCGATCGTCCATATCGGCCTCTGACCGCTCGCGAGCCATCAGAGCTCGAGGAGCTCCTTCTCCTTGGCGGCGAGCAACCTGTCCACGTCGGCGACAAGCTCGTGGGTGAGCTTGTCGAGCTCCTTCTCAGCCCGCTCGAGCTCGTCCGAGGAGAGGTCACTGTCCCTCTCTAGTGACTCGAGCTCGTGGCGAGTCGCCCGCCGCACGTTGCGCACGGCCACGCGGCCCTCCTCGGCCCGCTTGTGGACGACCTTCACGAGGTCTTTGCGCCGCTCCTGGGTGAGCTCGGGGAAGACGAGGCGGATGACCGTGCCGTCGTTGGAGGGATTGATCCCGAGGTCGGAGGCGGCGATAGCCTTCTCGATGTCGCGCATCGCCCCCTTGTCGTAGGGAGCCACCACGAGCACGCGGCTGTCGGGGACGCTGAAGCCGGCCAGCTGCTGGAGCGGCACCTCGCTGCCGTAGTAGTCCACCTTGAGCTTCTCTATGAGCACGGGCGCCGCCCGCCCCGTCCGCACCGAGGCGAGATCGGTTCGAGCGTGCTCCACCGCCTTTCGCATCTTCTCGCGACACTCCTCGAGTGCCGCCTGGACGAGCTCGAGATGGTCGGCGCTCACGAGATCAGCGTACCGATCCGGTCACCGGCGAGGGCAGAGGTGATGTTTCCCTCCTTCATGATGTCGAAGACGAGGATCGGGATGGCGTTGTCCCGGCAGAACGTCACAGCGGTCAGGTCCATCACTCGCAGGTCGCGGGCGATCACGTCCATGAAGCCGATCTCGTCGTAGCGCTCGGCGCCGGGCTCGAGGCGGGGGTCGGCGCTGTACACGCCGTCGACGCCCGAGTGGGTGCCCTTCATGATGACGTCGGCCTCGATCTCTGCGGCTCGCAGCGCCGCCGGCGTGTCCGTCGTGAAGTAGGGGCTCCCCATCCCGGCCGCCAGGATCACGACGCGGCCCTTCTCCAGGTGCCGGATCGCCCGGCGCCGGATGTAGGGCTCGCAGACCTGGGCCATCTGGACAGCCGAGAGCACCCGCGTCGGGCGCCCGGCCCGCTCGATGGCATCCTGGAGCGCAAGGGCATTTATCACCGTGGCGAGCATCCCCATCGTGTCGCTTGTCGCCCGGTCGATCCCTTCGCCGACGCCGGTGGTGCCGCGCCAGATGTTGCCGCCTCCGACCACGACGGCCATCTCGACACCGAGTTCGGACGAGGCTGAGGCGATCTCGCCCGCCAGGCGGGCGATGACCGCACCGTCGATGCTTTCGTCGGAGGCGGCGCTCGCGAGCGCCTCGCCCGACAACTTCAGCACGACCCGGCGCCAGCGCGGCGCCGCAACCGGCTCGAAGCTCGCCATGGGGCCTCCAGCCTCAGGAGCCGACGACGACCTGGGCGTAGCGGACCAGCGTCGAGCTGCCGAGCAGCTGGGCGATGGTCTGCTTCTCGTCCCGCACGAAGGGCTGCTCGAGAAGCACCCGGTCCTTCAGCCAGCCGTTGAGGCGGCCATCGACGATTTTGCCGAGCGCCTGGGGCGGCTTGCCCTCGTTGCGGGCAATAGCCTCTGCCGTCGCCCGCTCGGCCTCGATCACGTCGGCCGGCACGTCGCCTCGGGCGAGGTAGTCGGGCCGTGAGAAGGCGATGTGGACGGCGATGTCGTGGGCGAGCTCGCGCGTCCCGCCCGACAGCTCGACGAGGACGGCGTTCACGCCCCTGCCGTTTTGGATGTGCAGGTAGCTGTCGATGATCGATTCCTGCCCACCTCCGGCGCGCCCGGCGGCCTCGCTCCCGGCGGCCTCGCTCCCGGCGGCGCCCTCGCTCCCGGCGGCGCCCTCGCTCCCGGCGGCCTCGAAGCGGACGAAACGCCCGAGCGCCACGTTCTCCTTCGAGATCGCCGCAAGCCGCTCGACGCGCTCGAGCTGCCCTTTGAGCGCTTCCTCCCCGCCGATCGCCAACTCGGCCGCCAGCTCGTCGACGAGCTGGACGAGCTCGGCAGACATGGCGACGAAGTCGGTCTCGCACTCGAGGGCGACGATGGCACCCCGAGGCACCGAGCTCTCGGTGGAGTCGACCACGACCGAGACGGCACCTTCGCTGCGCTGCCGGTCGGAACGCTTGCCGGCCGAGACCTTGCCCTGCTCGCGCAGAAGCTGGGCGGCGGCCTCGATGTCGCCCGAGGTAGCCTCGAGCGCCTCGCGGCAGTCGAGGATGCCGGCACCGGTGCGGCGGCGCAGCTCGGCGACTTCTCTGGCCCCGGATCCTGCCATGCCCTACTCCTGCGAGGCCGTCCCGGCGGCGCTCTGGCCCGCGGCAGGGCCTGCGCTCGCGCCAGCCTCGTCGGCGTCGGCAACAGCGGCGGCCGGCTCCTCGGCGGCCGGCTCCTGCGGCGTCGCTGCCGCCCTTGCGGCCTCCACCTCGGCCATGGGTCCCATGGGAGCTCCGCCTTGGGACACCCGGGGCTCCCGAGAGGCCTCGGCATCGTCCCCGCCGGCGCCAGAGTCGGTCGCAGCGGGTGCCGCCGCTGCAGCCGGTGCCGAGTCCTGAGCGACAGGGGAAGCCGGGGCGCCCACCGGGGCGCCGTCGGCAGTCTCGGGGCCGCGCTCCATCGCCGCCCGCCTTGACGCGATGTACCTGCCCTCACGCACCGCGTCCGCGATGATCCGGCACATGAGCCGGCCCGCCCGAATGGCGTCGTCGTTCCCGGGGATCACGTAGTCGATGACGTCGGGGTCGCAATTCGTGTCGACGACCGCCACGACGGGCAGGCCGAGCTTGTTCGCCTCCGTGACGGCGATGTGCTCCTTCTTGGTGTCGATGACGAAGATCGCGTCGGGTGGGCCGCCGAGCGTCCGAATCCCGCCGAGGTTGCGCTCCAGCTTCTCGAGCTCCCGGGTGTGCTGGAGCGCCTCTTTCTTCGGCATGGCGTCGAAGTCGCCGGCCCGCCGTGCGTGCTCGAGCTCCGAGAGCTTGCGCACGCGACCGGCCACCGTCTGAAAATTGGTGAGCATGCCGCCAAGCCAGCGCTGGTTGACGTACGGCATGCCGCAGGCGGCGGCGAATTCGGCGACGGGGTCCTGGGTCTGCTTCTTCGTCCCGACGAACAGGACCGTGCCCCCAGAAGCCACCAGGTCCCTCACGAAGGCATAGGCGGACCCCACCCTTTCGAGTGTCTGGTTGAGGTCGATGATGTAGATCCCGTTGCGCTCGCCGAAGATGAACCGCTTCATCTTCGGGTTCCAGCGGCGGGTCTGATGGCCGAAGTGGACTCCGGCCTCCAAGAGCTGCTTCATCGTGACGACGGCCACGTACTTCCTCCCGGCGGTTGCGCTGATCCGGGCGGGCGCCGGCAAGGCGACCGCGGGTGAGCCCGGACGAGACTTGGCTGGCACGAAGGCCACAGACCTCCGATCGCCCGGTCGGGCGACCCGAGGATCGTAGCGTCTCCGAGAGGAGGGGGCGGCGGGCCCCCTATCGCCTGACCTAGACCTGCGGCTCGCCCTGGCTTAGGAGTCGCGCTCACGCAGGCGGTGGCGCAGTTGGTGCACCGCCTTGGTGTGGATCTGGCATGCCCGGCTCTCGGTGACGCCGAGGATGTCGCCGATCTCGGAGAGGTTGAGGCTCTCGTAGTAGTAGAGCGTCAGCACGGTGCGCTCGCGATCGGGCAGGGAGGAGATGGCGCGCGCCAGCTGACGCCGCGTCTCCTCCATCTCGAAGAGGGCAACCGGCCCGTCGCGGGTGTCGGCGATCGTGTCTCCGAGGGTGCTCGGGCCGTGCTGGCCGAAGAGCACCTCGTCCAGCTGCAGCACCCCAGCCCGCGTCGTCTGGCGCAGGAGCGCGTCGAGATCCGCCGAGCTGATGCCGAGCTCGCTCGCCAGCTCCTCGTCGGTCGGCGAGCGGCCGAGACGGTGCTCGAGCTTGTTGTAGGCCTGGTCGGCGGCTCGCGCCTTGGCGCGCACCGAGCGAGGCACCCAGTCGATCGAGCGGAGCTCGTCGAGGATCGCCCCGCGGATGCGGGGCACGGCGTAGGTCTCGAACTTGACGCCGCGGTCGGGATCGAACTTCTCGATGGCGTCGATGAGGCCGAGCACCCCGTAGCTCACGAGATCCGCCTGGTCGACGCTGTCGGGGAGGCGCGGCAGCACGCGCCCGGCGACGAACTTCACGAGCGGCGAGTAGTTCAGGATCAGCCGGTCGCGCGCCGGGCGGCCGGGGTTCTGCCGGTAGGTCTCCCAAAGCTCTGCGACGGTTTCGATGCGCTGCACGTCGATGGCCATCACGCCCTCGGGTGTGCGTCTCGGTAAGCCCCGACGAGACGCTCGGTCGAGACGTGCGTGTAGATCTCCGTCGTGCGAAGGCTCGCGTGCCCGAGCAGCTCCTGGACCACCCGCAGGTCGGCGCCTCCGTCGAGGAGATCTGTTGCATAGCTGTGCCGAAGGGCATGCGGATGGGTCGGCACGGGCGAGCGCCGGTCGAGCACGCGGCGCACGTCACGAGGGGTCATGCGGTTGCGGCGCAAGTTCAAGAACATCGCCCGGCCGGCTTCCTCGGCTGTGGGGAGGTAGTGCGACCGGCCGTCTGAGAGATAAAGCGAGACGGCCTCGGCACAGGGCACCGATATGGGGACGCGGCGCTGCTTTTGGCCCTTGCCCCACACGGTCACGCTGCGCCCAGGGACATCGACGTCGCCGAGGTCGAGCCCGCAAAGCTCGGCCACCCGCAGGCCGCTCCCGTAAAGGAGCTCCAAGAGGGCATCGTCGCGCATCCGCACGCTCTCCGCCGACCCGGTGCCGGCTGCCCGACCCCCGTCGAGCAGGACGTCGAGCTCGGCCGCCGACAGCACTCTCGGAAGGCGAGCCTCGCCCGCCGGTGCCGACAGGCGGCGGGCCGGATCTGCACCGAGCGAGCCCGACCGCTGCAGCCAGGCGAAGTACCGCCGCAGCGCCGCCGCCTTGCGGGCGATGGTGCGCTTGGCAAATCGGCGCGTGGCGAGGTGGGCCAGGTAGCGCCTCAACAGCAAGCGGTCGACCGCGCCGGGGTCATCGATACCGGCCCGCCGCAACCACTCGACGAAAGCCGCCACGTCTGCCCCGTACGCTCGTTGCGTGGACCTGGCCTCACCTACAAGCGAGCGCACGAACCCATCGTGCTCGAAGCCCACAGAGGACACGGTACTTGAGCCTGCAACCTCGACGCTTCCCTACCGGGCGATGGGTGCGAGATGATATGTGGATGGCAAGTCGCATCCTGCTCGTAGAAGACGACGAGCGCATCCGCACCTCGATGCGGCTCTCGCTCGAGGACGAGAGCTACGAAGTCGAGGAGGCCGACAGCGGAGAAGAGGCACTCGAGTGCCATTCGAGGGCCCTTGTCGACCAGCCATTCGACCTTTTGGTGGTCGACATCATGCTGCCGGGCATGGATGGCTTCGACTGCTGCCGGGAGCTGCGGAAGCTGAGCACAGTGCCGATCATCATGGTGACGGCGCGGACGGATACCCACGACATTGTCGCCGGCCTCGAAGCCGGCGCCGACGACTACGTCACCAAACCCTTCGAGCCGAAGGAGCTGGCTGCTCGCATCCGGGCCCTCCTTCGCCGTGCCAGGACTGTCGACGTGGGCCCGGTGTCGCTCGTCTTCGGGGATCTCGAGATACTCCCCGAGGCCGGTGTCGTGCGGCGCGACGACGAGGAGGTCCACCTCACGAGGACGGAGTTCCTGCTGCTTTGCGAGCTGGCCGCCAACAGCGGGAAGGTGCTCTCGAGGGAGCAGCTGCTCGAG
Organism: Acidimicrobiales bacterium; assembly: GCA_050742375.1. GTDB lineage: Bacteria > Actinomycetota > Acidimicrobiia > Acidimicrobiales > Bog-793 > JAKATT01. Next base: position 12,235 of record JBOGHY010000188.1, read on the forward strand.
CGGGTGTGGAGCTACGACTACTTCGGCGATGGCCGGCTCGTCGACGTCCATGTGCGCAGGCTCCGGACCAAGATCGAGAGAGACGCGAGCGATCCCCGCCACGTGATAACGGTGCGGGGTCTCGGGTACAAGCTGGCACCGTGAGTCGACTCCAGCCCGGCGCGCCTCAGATCGCGTTCGAGCCGGAGCCGCCGCGCATGCCCGAGGTCATTGCGGAGCTTGGCACGAGCACACCGGCCGGCCGGTCCGCGCCCGCACACCTTCCAAGCCTTCGCCATCACCGGCGCCTGGGCCTGCGAGCGCGCGTCACCATCATCTTCGCCCTCGGCGCCCTCGTGCTGTCCGGGGCACTGGCGTCGATCACGTACTTCTCGGTGCGCGGCTCGATCCTCGACCAACAGGAGTCGTCGTTCCGGCGGGAGGCCATCGCGAGCGCCGTCTACATAGCCAGCAAGGTCGCACGCCCTCCCGTCTTTCCTGACGCCGCCCTCGCTTCGGTGGACACGACCAGCGGTGCCCAGTCTGTGATGCGCCTCAAGGGCCACTGGTACCAGTCCTCTCTAAGCTTGCTGGCGTCCGACCTGCCGAGGCAGCTCGTCTCGCTGGTCGTGACTACGGACACTCCCGCCGAGGAGGTCCTCGACCTCGACGGCTTGCCGCGCATGGTCATCGGGGTGCCGATGAAATCGGTCTCGGGCTCCTATTTCCAGGTGTTCGACCTCTCGGGTACTTCTCGCACCCTCCGCACCCTGCTGGCGGCGCTTGTAGTCGCCGCCATCGCCACGACCCTCGGTGGTGCCGTGCTCGGCAGCTGGGCTGCCCGCCGTGCGCTCCGGCCGCTGCGTGACGCCGCGCGGGCTGCGCTCTCCATCGCCGGCGGGCGCCTCGACACGCGCCTCGAGTCCGAGAACTACGCAGATCTCGCCGTGCTCACCTCCGCTTTCAACCGGATGGCCGACGGCCTGCAGGAGCGGATCGAGCGCGAGATCCGCTTCACTGCCGACGTCAATCACGAGCTTCGCTCGCCGCTCACGACCCTGGCAACCTCGCTCTCGGTGCTCGAGGCGCGGCGTCACGAGCTGCCCGAGCGGTCTCGCAAGGCGCTGGACCTGCTCAGCGCAGAGGTACGCAGGTTCCGGCGTCTCGTCGACGATCTCCTCGAGATCTCCCGTCTCGACGCCGGCCTTGCCGAGGTGCGGCAGGACGAGGTCTCCCTCGGCGACCTCGTCGAACGCACGGCGCAGGCAGCCGGCTCGCCGGTGCTGATCGACATGGACAAGGCCGTGGCCGGGCGCCGCATCCTCATCGACAAGGTGCGCTTCGAAAGGATATTGGTCAACCTGCTCGACAACGCCCTGCACTACGGGGGCGGCGCGACCCGCCTGGCGGTCGAGACGTCGACGAGCAACGGCCGCTTCGCCGTCGAGGACCGGGGCCCCGGCATACCGGCTTCGGAGCGCGAACGCATATTCGACCGTTTCTCCCGAGGATCGAGCGCCAAACGGCGGGGCTCGGGAGAGGGCTCGGGGCTCGGGCTGGCCATCGCCTCCGAGCACGCTCGGCTCCTCGGCGGCCGCCTCTGGGCCGAGTCGAACGGGCCGCGAGGTGCCCGCTTCGTCGTCGAGCTGCCGCTCGTCGACGCGCCCGCCGACGGAGCTGCGCCGTGATGCGCCTCTCTTACCGCCTGGGGCGCCGCATCGCGGGACTCGGTTCTCTCCCGTCGCGCCGGCGGCGGTGCGCCTCCGCGACGGCAGTCCTCGCCCTGCTCACCCTCGCCCTCGTCGCCTCGGGCTGCGGCGTACCGACGTCCAAGCTCCCTCGAGTCTTCAGCCTCTCGGGACTGCCCCAGGCGCTCTCCGAGCCGCTCCCGACGCCGCCGGCGCCACACTTCCCGAACACCCAGGTGGTACAGGTACCGGTCTTCCTCGTCACCCTGGACGACCATCTCGTAGCGGTGACGGATTACGTGCACCGGCCGGCGACGGCCCAGAGCATCCTGGACGCGCTCGCCTCGGGTCCGACCGCCACGCAGAGCGCCGACGGCTATCAGACGGCATTGCTGGCCGGTTCGCACCTGACCATAAGGGGTATCCCGAACGGCGTTGCCGTCGTCAATCTCGACAACCTCTTCTTGGACCTCACCGGCGAGGGCCCCGAGCTCGAATGCGGCCAGATCGTGCTCTCGCTCACGAAGAACTTCCGGCAAATACATGCCGTCCGCTTCTACTTCGACAACTTACCGACTCCTACAGAGATCGGTCAGGGAGAGGTGGTCTACCGCGCCGTGACGCCGGCCGACTACACCGGGCTCAGGAGCTGAGCCCGGCGGGCTCGCGCCCCACGCCGGTACCGTTGCCCGCCACCGGGCTCTCGTCCTCGGCCGCGCCGCTCCCAGCCAGCCGGCGCCCATCCCCCGGCGGGCCGCTCTCGGCCGCCAGGTGCCCTGGAGTCGAGCCGTCCCATGCGAGCCGCGGCGCGTCGCCCCAGAGCCGCTCCAAGTCGTAGTAGGCCCGCGCCTCCTCGCCGAAGACGTGAACGACGTAGTCGCCGTAGTCCATGAGGATCCAGCGGGCATCGTCGCGCCCTTCGACGCAGCGAGGGGATCCACCTCCCTCAGACTTCACTCGCCGTTCCACCTCCTCGGCGATGGCACGCACGTGGCGCTCGTTCGAGCCGCTCACGATCACGAAGTAGTCCGTGATGGCGAGGAGGTCGCCGACGTCGATAACGACGGCCCGATCCCGCGCCTTGGCAGAGGCAGCCTCTGCCGCGACGACCACCCGCGGGGCCGCCTTCAACGCGCCGGCACACCTCCGCGCCGCGCCGCCGATCGCCTCTGGCTCACCGGTTCCCGGTGCCGCAGGACGACCTCAGGCATGTGCAGTCACGATCTCGCCCGAAAGGTCCATCACGCGGCTCATCTCGACCCACCATACAGGCGCCGCTCGTACAGCACGCGGATCGCCGGAGCCGGAACGAGGAAGTCGAGTGGGCGGCCCGTCGACGCCCGGTGGCGCAGATCGGTGCTCGAGATCTCGAGGGCGGGGATCTCGATCGAGCTCACCGCCCAACCGGCGAGCTTCGAAGATCCTTCCCGCAGGGCTCCTGCGCCCGGCCGGTTGACGACGACGAGCCGCACCCGCCGGCGAAGGACGTCGACGCGCGACCAGGTGTCGAGCTGGGCGGCGACGTCGGCGCCGACGACCAGGTAGAGCTCGGCCGAGCGATAGCGGACCTGCAGCTCGGAGATCGTGTCGGCCGTGTAGGAGATGCCGCCGCGATCGATCTCGATCGAGCTGGCCTCGACCCCGTCGAGACCCTCGACTGCCGCCTCGGCGAGCGCCAGGCGGTCGGCGGCGGGCGAGACGCGGCGTGCTCCCAGCTTCTGCCACGGCTCGTTGGCGACGACGAGGAGCACGAGGTCGAGGTCCAGGTCATGACGGACGTTTACGGCGGCCACCAGATGGCCCGCGTGGATCGGGTCGAAAGTACCGCCGAAGACTCCGATGCGAAGGACCCCGTGAGCCTCGGCCGGTGTCTCGTGCGGCGCCTCCGAGATCGGCATCGGGGCTCAGGTGCCCGCCAGCCTTGCCACCACCGGGGCAAAGGCATCTACGTCGCGGTCGTGCAGGACCACGTAGGAAATGGCGAAGCGCTCGCGTCGCTCGAGGAGCGTCTCGACGATCTCGTCTTCGGTGCCGATGAGCGCCGCCGGGGACTCGAGCACCTCGGCGAGGGGGTAGTCGAACATGGCCGCGTAGTCCTGACCAGCCACTGCCCGTGGGCGACCGAGCTCCGTGGCGAAGGTGAGCACCTGCAGCTCGAGGTCGTCGAAGCGTTCGCCCGCCGCCCGGCGGACCCAGGCCACCCGCTCGTCGAAACGCGACCCGACCACCGAGGCGATCGCGTCGGCGTCGACGGCTCCCCCCCTGAGGGCGGCGTTGAGCCCGACGACGGCGGCATGCTCGGCGGCAAGGGAGAGCACCCTACGGCTGCCGCCCCCGATGATGAGAGGTGGGCCGCCCGGGGTATGGGGCTTCGGGAGCCCGAGGGCGCCGTCGAGGCGGTAGTGGTCCCCGGAGAAAGACACCGGCCCCATCGCCCCCCAAAGCGCCTGCAACACCTGCACCGCCTCGGCGAGACGTGCCACGCGCTCGGCCGCCGCGTCGAAGGCGATCCCGGACTGCTCGTAGTCCGAGCGCAGCCACCCCGCGCCGAGCCCTACCTCGAGACGCCCCTCCGAGACGAGGTCGAGGGTGGCGCACTCTCTTGCGAGGACGAGCGGGTGACGGTAATCGTTGTCGAAGACGAGGGAGCCGACGCGCAGCGTCCGGGTCGCCTCGGCGGCCGACGTGAGGGCGACGAGCGGCGCCCACTGGTCGTCGAAGTGGTCGGGGACGAAGAGCGTCGAGTAGCCGAGATCCTCCAGCCTCCTCGCATGGTCCCGCCACGTTGCCCCGCCAGTGGACTTTTGGGACTGGATGGCGAAGCGGAACGGGCGCATCGGCCGACACTAGCCATCACATAGGCTCGCGAGATGGGAGAGGACGCCTTGGCACCACCGCGCGCTGCGCTCCCCGGGCCGGCCCCGATCGTCCCTCGAGAGGTGGGCGAGGACCTGGCAAGTCGCTCCGAGGCGGCGTCCGCGCAGCCGCCGCCTCCGGGCGACCCCGCCGGTGGCGGGTGGCACCCCGGCTCGTGGCGTTCCCGTCCGGCCACCCAGCTGCCCGAGTGGCCAGACCCCCAGGTGGCCGCCGAGGTCCGCGCCGAGCTCTCGGGCCTGCCACCGCTCGTGTTCGCCGGCGAGGCTAGACGTCTCACCCGCGCGCTCGGCGAGGTCGCCGTCGGCCGGCAACTCCTGCTTCAGGCGGGCGACTGCGCAGAGTCTTTCGACGACTTCTCGGCCGACTCGATCCGCGACAAGCTGAAGGTGATCCTGCAGATGGCCGTCGTGCTCACCTACGGCTCGGGGCTGCCGGTTCTGAAGGTCGGTCGCATCGCGGGCCAATTCGCCAAACCTCGGTCCTCCTCGACCGAGCGAGTGGGTGATCTCGAGTTGCCCGTCTTTCGGGGGCACATCGTGAACGACGACGTGCCGGTCCCCTCGGCCCGGATACCCGACCCGCGCAGGATGCTCACCGCCTATCACCAGTCGGCTTCGACGCTCAACCTCCTTCGGGCCTTCACCAAGGGAGGTTTCGCCGACCTGTCCCAGGTGCACGCCTGGAACCAGCAGTTCGTCGCCTCCAGCGCCGAGGGGCGCCGCTACGAGGCGATCGCAGAGGAGATCGACCGGGCGCTCCGCTTCATGGGCGCGTGCGGCGTCGATCTGCGCACCGACTCCCCGATCCACCAGGTCGACTTCTTCACCAGCCACGAGGGGCTGTTGCTCGACTACGAAGAGGCACTCACCCGTCGGGACTCGCTCACCGGCGACTACTACGACTGCTCGGCCCACCTCGTGTGGATCGGCGAGCGCACCCACCAGCTCGACGGAGCCCACGTCGAGTTCGCCGCAGGCATCAAGAACCCACTAGGCGTCAAGCTCGGACCGGGTGCGACGCCCGAGGAGGTGACAACGCTCTGCGAGCGTCTCAACCCCGCCGCGACGCCCGGACGCCTGCTTCTCGTGAGCCGCATGGGCGTCGACAACGTGCGCTCGACGCTGCCTCCTCTGATCGAGGCGGTGGCGCGAGCCGGCCATCCGGTCGTGTGGGCCTGCGACCCCATGCACGGCAACACGTTCGTCTCGGAATCGGGCCGAAAGACGAGGCACTTCGACGACGTCCTCGGAGAGATCCACGGCTACTTCGCCGTCCACAGGGCGGCGCGGACCTGGCCGGGAGGGGTGCACATCGAGCTCACCGGGGATGACGTGACCGAGTGCCTCGGTGGGATCGAGGACATCCTCGAGGAGCAGCTACCGCTGCGCTACACGACGGCCTGTGATCCGCGCCTCAACGCCCGCCAGGCGATCGACCTCGCCTTCAGGGTGGCCGAGCTGCTGCGCGAGTACTGAGCCGACGTAGGCGGCCGGGTACCGGCCCGCCATCTCTGGGTCGTGTTTCGGTGGAGCCGATGGTGGACTTGGCTCACCCTCGGACCTAGGCTGCCTCCGGCCCGAAGCGGTGGGCTCGGGCGCTGTTGCTTCGATGGGCAGGGCGTTGCACAAACTCAGTGGCTCTCATGGGGTAGTTCGCGCACGCGCCGGTGTGGCGATGGCGACGATGGTCATCGCGATCGTGCTCCCGGGCGTCGCCCGAGGGGCGGCTCCTGGGCACCCGAACGGGCCGGCCGGGGCGGCGCACGGCCAGGCAACGGCGGCGCACGGCCAGGCAACGGCGGCGCACGAGGCGACCGGACCGCACTCGGTGAGCAGCCGCTACGCCTACTACCTGGCGACGGCTAACGGCGGCGTCTACAACATCGGCGGATCGAAGTGGTACGGCTCGGCGAGGGCGGCGAAGCCGTCGGCGCCCATCGTGGCGATCGCCACGTCGCCGGACGAGCGGGGCTATTGGCTGGCGGGGTCCGAGGGCGCCGTCTACCGCTACGGCGACGCCAAGTTCTACGGCTCGCTCACCGGCAAGATCTCCTCGCCCGCCCAGGACGTGGTCTCGCTCGCCGCAACGGCTAACGGGCGCGGCTACTGGCTCATCGACGCCAGCGGCGACGTCTTCTCCTTTGGCGACGCCGGCCGCATCGGGGTGGGCGCTCTTCCGGGCGCCGACCTGCAGACTCCCATCGTGGCCGCCACGGTCACCCCAGACGGGCACGGCGCCTGGCTGGTGAATTCCGCAGGCGACGTCTTCAGCCTCGGAGATGCCACCTGGTTCGGCTCGATCGAGGGGCGGCAGCTTGCGAGCCCGATCACGACCATCGTCTCCACCCCCGACGGCAGCGGCTACTGGCTGGCAAGCGCCGCGGGCAACGCCTATGCCTTCGGGGACGCAGCCCACACCAAAGGGCCGTCGGCGCCGATCTCCGGCTCGATCGTCGGCATCATCCCCGCCGAGGACGAGTGGGGCTACTGGGCCGCCTCGAGCTCGGGTTACGTTCTCGCCGGCGGGGACGCCACCTCACGGGGCGGGGTGACCGAGGCCGAGACCGGCGCCCCGGTCGTCGGCATCGCCCCGGCCCTTGGCCCGCTGCCCATCGTGGTCGCGCAGCCCTACCCGTCCGGGAGCATCGGCTACGACATCAACTGGCCCCAGTGCGCCAGATCCGGCTCCAGCCAGGCGGGCACGCTGCCGGGGCCGCCAAAGGACGCCGCCGGCACGACCAAGTACTCAGTCGCCATCGT
>JBOGHY010000189.1:0-11171 GCA_050742375.1 Acidimicrobiales bacterium
GCTGGGCGATCTCAGCGACCAACTCCTTGTAGGAGCTGGGTTCTTCGCCAGAGGAGGAGCTGCGCGCCGGAATTCCCAACGATACGCGCGCGTCCTCGGCAAGTGGTGGACCTCGCTAAACAAGTACGAGCTCGGCTCGTCCATAGTGGACATCGGCGGGGGTGATAGCCAATACCAGAGTGGCGGTGCTCGCCGTTGTACCAGGGGAAGAAGCGTCGACACCACGACAGCGCGTCCTCGTAGCCGCCGAAACGGTCCGGGTAGCCCGGCCGGTACTTCCTCGTCCGGAACTGATTTTCTGAGTACGGGTTGTCGTTGCTTTAACCGGCCAATCGGGGCTCAGATCCGTGGATAAGTTGCCGTTGGGGGCCGGTCACTGTTTGCCGGTGGATCGGCGGAGAGGACGGAGCTGCTCCTCGTGGCGGCTGACCCGTTCAACGATCGCCTCCACCGCATCGCGAAGGTGCTGCACTTCAGTAACGACGCCCGACAGCGTCCGTGGAGCGCGTCCCCGCTGACGGTGCTCTTCGAGGACCGCTCGCAGGTTGTCGTCCCGATAGAGCGTCGTTCGGCTGATCCCCGCATCGCTCGGCGACGGTCGGGAAACCGACGGGTTCTGCATCGCGCACGAGCTCAGCGCACGCGCGTTCGACCTTGGCGAGCGTGTCCTTGGAGGTCATCCGGCTTGCCCTTCTCCAAGAAGGGTGTCCAGCCGGGCGATGAGCCAAGCTGATCGACTGGCGTAATCGGTGGTCACCGGTGGTGGCGCCTACCCGCTGAGGTTCTAACTAACTCGAGGTTTCTGGCACCGCCCGGGGCGGGACTTCGAAGGGCCTCGAGAGCGCCTTCCTTGGCGACGGCGCGGATGGCCATGATGACTTCCCGGTCCACTTGCCAGTGCTCTGCAGCCTCGATCACCGTGAGCTCCTGGCGCACCAGCTGGAGGAAGATCCCGTACTTCCAGAGCGGGGTCAGGAAGAACTTGACTCGGTGTTCAGCCCTGTCCGTTCCAAGGGTCTCGTCTGTCATGGGAAGATGGCCCTCAACGCGTCGTGGAGACCCGTGGATGCTGCTTGACTTTGGGGCCGATCTCTATCGCGAAGTCAGGCGCAAACCGACCGGCAGCCAGGGGTTCAAGGGGAGCCGAAAGGTAACGTAGTGCGCCCTTGAGGACTAACCTCGATATAAGTGACGCCAGCGTACTCTCGGTTTGAGAAGGTCTACAACCTCATACTGATCATCGTAACTATAGGTGTGAACAGCGATGGCGTCAAGGTGAGTCGAGTCCAACGTTGCCACTGTATCCTCTCGATAATCAGTGGTCGACAGTACTCGTATAGCTTGAAAATTAATTGCGCGCCCATACCGATACGAGCTGTCCTGGGCCGGACGAATAAGCTTACCTTCCCTGAGAAAGAGGCGTCCCGCAGCTCGCCCGGCGCGGACATCGCTGACGATTGGATTCATGTGATGCGGTTCCCATGGACCCAGAAGATCAGCGCTGAAGTAGAGGTGGAGCTCATCTGATGGATGCATACCGGTCCGGGCAAGCGTCACGAACAGCCAGAAGAGCCCATCGTACCGAGTTAACGTGGCGTCAGAGCACCACAAATTTGATAGGATAGGACCTAGGTTCTCCCAACGATCGGGAAAGGACACAGCTCGATATAATCCGACCGTCTTCGTGTCGCCTGACTCGGGTATCAGGAACACCTCCGCACCTACATTGAATATGAATGGGTATGATAGATGGTAAGAGGTTTCGAGAACGGGGACAATATGGTTCCCGGGAGTGGTCACATTAGCGAGATCTAGGCCCACGATTCGCGCGCGATGATTTGCGTGGACAAAGTCCTCCAGGAACAGCCAGTGCGAATTATTCCATTCGAATAGGAGTGGATCAGCGTAGCTGTGACCCGGCGGCGCTTGCAGAAGGCGATAGCCGGAACCCTGGCCAAACTCAACGTCCCTTTGTCTGGCTCGGTAGGCGACGTGCCACTCGTCTCTGATCATGGTACGCACTAGAGCATGCGTCGCTAGGGCTGTCACCTGCCGACGGGCGAAGCCCGAAGCAGAACGCCGAGAGGGAGAGAGTGGGGCGATATCGCTGGACTGGATCGGCAGAGTGAGGGATTTCGGGTAAGGAATATGGTCGTGAGCATGTCGCAAAGCATGCATTACCAGGTTCGCGGCAGCCCACATGGTCTTGTTACGAGTCAGGCTGGGTGACCAGGGGACAACGGCCGTGACGCTTCGTCGTATCTGTCCAAGCAGGCAGGGTATCTGCGCCGATTCGCGTAGGGTCATCACAACGAAGCCCGCGCCAGCAAGGAGCTCGGGAATGGTCCCACGCCTCCACGCCGCGTAGGAACGTCCGCCGATGTCCAAGGACCATAAGGCGATGTTGGTCGGGCAGCTCGCCTGCAGTGGGGGAACGTCGAGGCCGAGCAGGACGTCAACTTGTCGTGCCTCGAGCCAGCGCACCGCCGCCTGACTCAACTCTGTGTGGTCGTCTCCCACTGTCACATCGTCCCGATTGACCAGAACGACGGCAGGTGGTGGTTGGACCTCAGCAAATGCGTACGGCTTGGGACGGAAGACCCGCGCGTCGAGCTCCTCGTAAGGGCGTTCGAGGATGCTGAGTTGGCGAAGCGATCTCACGGACACGACAGGAGCTGCCTTCAACACTGCGACGAGCTCATAAGCCGGAGTCGATAAACAGTCTTCCAGGATGCGTGCTAGCCATGCATCTAGCTTGTCTCCTCGGACAACTACCCCGATCCTCAGGATGGCATCATTATGGCCAAACTCCTGAGCTCTCGAAGAGCTCACAGGTGGCACGGGACTGAAAATGTGCTCCTCCAGCGAGGTCGCGTCAATGACGCGGCCGTCAGAGTTGTGCGGAGAGCAGCGGAAGGAGGGCCGAAGGCCCTTAGATCTCGAGGATTAGTCCTCGTGAGCAGGCTGGTCCGTCTGCGCCCGCGAGCAGCGGAACGGCAGCCACTGGAAACATCACCTCCAACTGTCGTCATGTAGAGCCCTCAAGGAGCTTTTGGTACAAATCGAAATACTTCGGCCCGACCACCCCGATCTCAAAGTTGGCTAGATTTCTTAGCCGGGCAGCCTCCCCCATGGCCACTCTGTGGGGACTATCGGCAAGCAGCGATTGTATATGAGCAACCAGGGCATTACGATCGCCAGCGGGAACAAGATAACCCGTTGTGCCGTCTCGAATTATCTCGCTCACGCCAGCTACAGAGTATGCAACAACAGGGAGACCCGCCAAGCCGGCCTCGATAACTACGCCGGGCATCCCTTCGATACGACTGGCAAGGAGCATCACGTCACTCGCTGCCAGCAGGTCACCGACATCTCCTCGTTGACCGAGCATGGTCACGCGGTCGTTTATCCCCAGTTCCTTGATACGCAGTTCGACAGCGGAGCGCAGCGGCCCTTCTCCCACGATGAGATGATGGCAGGCTGGAGAGCTTCGGGCGAGACAAGCGGTCACCTCCAGATGCTCCAACGGGTCTTTCTCCCATGTCAAAGCACCGAGGGAAAGGATAACTGGGGCATCCAGTGGCACGTTGAGCCTGGTACGCGTCGTCTCCGAATCGGTAGTGGGCCTCAGTCGCGTCACATCACATGCATTTGGAATGACAACTACTCGATCAGCGCGAACCCGGAAGACGTCGATCATCTCAGATCGCACGCTCTCGGCAACGGCAACTATCCGTTGAGATCTCGAAAAGATGCAGCCGTACGCGAATCTGCGCGCCCCCACCCGAGCATCCTGGCGTGGTGAACCGATGGCACGCTGCACTAATCGGGTCTGGCAGCCAAGGGTGGCTACTGCGGTGTACTTGAGCGTGTCGCCTCCGTGGGCTTGGATGATGTCGGGCTTCGCATCGCGTATGAGTCGCCTCAATCCGAGCATCGTCCTAGCGTCAAGCTTCAGGCCGGGAATCATCGGCCCACCTGTAGGGAGTAGAGAGGTCGGTGCCTGAAAGTTAAGGCGATCCGCGGGCGTACCGGTCAGCACGGCAACTCGCTGATCAACCTCACGTCCTTGCAAGTCTGATATGAGATCAGCAGCGAAGAGCTCGGCTCCTCGGCGCTGATCGGAGTCAACGACATGCATCAGCCGCAAGGTCATCTCTCCGAGCCATGGTCGGCTCCGCCCTCGAGCTGACGCCAGACGCGTCGCACCTGCTCTTCCCATGAGATTGCCAGCACCTTTGCTCGGGCGGCCCGGCCGAGCTCCAGGCGCAGTAGCTCGTCCCGGTAAAGGCGCTCGATCGCCCGGGCCAGGGCTGCCGCGTCCGCTGGAGGAACAAGGAGCGCATTTTCCTCGTGCGTCAGGAGGCGCCGAACCTCACCAATCCCCGGGGCGACGACTGCACGAGCACTCGCCATGTACTCTCGCAGTTTGATCGGGGCGTAGTGGAAGCCGTCCTCTCGGTCGCTCGCGACAACCGCAACGTCCATGGCAGCAACATATTCCGGGACGACACTGTGAGGTCTCGTCCCGGTAAAGCAAACGGGTCGCAGACCAGCGCTCCTCGCGAGCTCTTGGATGCGGTGACGTTCTTGTCCATCTCCAACGAGAAGGAGGCCGAGCCCGGGAATCACGTTCTGCAGACGGGAGGTCGCCTCGACTATGAGGTCTAGACCATGAAAGGGTCGGAAGCTCCCTATCCAGCCGACAACGAAATGTCCAGTAAGGCCCGTCTCTTGCCGCACCCTCTGTCCAGACACGCCGGGGCGGAAGCGATGGGTGTCTACGCCGGTCGGCGTCACGATAACTCGATCCCTGCTGGCTCCGCGCTTGCAGACCTCGTCGGCGACCTCATCGGAGACACATGCAACGAGATCAGCCGATCGGAACTGGGGCGACTCGCCGACCACCTCGATAAGCTTGCCCCATAGCGGTCGACGTACACCCAACCTACGATCCTCCCAGACTATAGGGGCATCGACAAACAACACGAGAGGACATCCGAGGGCCCGAGCCATCTCCCGCCCAGTGTTGTTGAAGAGGTCATGATGCTGCCAGATGAACTTTACGATCCCATCTACGGGCGAGAAGCCGCGAAGGGCATGACGGAATCGCAAGGCTCTTGTTAGTTCTGTGGCATCCTTCTGTGCAACTACCGCAATCTCGGGCAGGTACGGTCGCCACCAGCGACCAGATCGGGACTTGAGGGCAGGCCGAGATGCGTAGGTCATCGCCTGTTCCGGCAGGAAGAGTCCCTCTGGCGTTATGATCCAGGCTTCGCCCCAGATTGACCGGGCCGCGGCTGCCCAAGACGCACAGGTGATCCAGGTAGCGACTGGGCCGGAATCGCCCACAGTGGGAACGCAGGAGATGAAGAGTACTCCCTCCTTAGCACTCATGTAAGTTTCTTCGAGGCCGAAGGGAGCGGTCGGTCCAGTTTGGGAGCAAAACGCGGGGGATAATTCATATGAGTCCCCAGCAGTGAAAGCATCCACCTAGGTAAGTCCGCAACCCGTCCATCTCCTCGTGTAGCTCCTCGGCGAGCCGGCTATGTATTTCGTGAGAAAGTATGAACTGAGAAGTATCAATACCGCGGGCACGAAGGCTGAAGGATTTCTGCTTGACGACGTCGGGCAGTCGACGCGCGAGGACGTCGTGACCAGGGAGCTTGTGGGCGAGGGCAAAGGGACCGCGCAGGACTCGCTTGTCCGCCGTATTGTGGAACGACTCTGACAGGGCCGCCTCGGGCCAAGACTCGTCGATCCCAAGAAAGTGAGCTAACCGGCCCATTGTGACTCGGCGATCGTAACGCAGGTCTTCCGAAACGAGAACGAGGATGTGTGAGGCATCAAAGTAATCAAGATATTGGCGAAGCTGCATACTGTAGCGACTGAAATTGAGATAGGACGGATCAGCGAGCACTGCGTCGTCTATTGGGCGGCGTTCGAGTCCTAAGAGTCGCTGATGAAGATACTGTGACCGGATCCGTTCGATGGGATTTCTGACAAGATACACCAGCCGTGCATCTGGAAGCAGGGAAGCGATGTTCCGGGGTACTTCCTTGTAGAAGGGCCATTTTGAATAACTCGTGCTCGCTTCACCTACTACTTTAACACTGGCCAGTTGGCGAAAGTGGCTTTCATACCACTCAGGTCCTCTCTCCCAGTTGAGCTCCGTAACAAAGAAATCAAGCTCCTTTGGGACCGACATAAATACCTGAGGATGGGCGCGCAGATATTCCCAGAGGCTGTCGGTTCCTGCCTTCATAGCACCGATCACGAGAAGATTCGGACGCACTTGGTTCCTCCCGGAGAGCGGGACATGCTCGATTATGAGGGCTCTGACCTTATCGGCTTCGGTCGACGCGTCTCGTCGTCAGGCGCAATCGAGGGGTGTGGAGGACCGCGCTCCAAGCCACGCGCAGAGTTCGCACATGCCGAGCAGGGCCGTTCGAAGGATCGCCACTATCGAAGCTCACCGGATGAGATCATCGAGGATCAGTAGTCGTTGGGGTTGGCAAGCTCCGAGCGCCTCGGATCACTTCTTCGATGGCACTGATGTGATCGTCTGGCGCGCCGGAGCGAAGTGGCACTGCTCGAACTCTGCCGAAGAGCTGTCCGAGGGCGGTGAGGGCGCCGGGGAGGTCCTCGGGCTCGCCCTGGACGCTCGGCAGTGCCGCCGCCACCGCCCCCGCCCTACTCAGGAACGGGGAGCGCTCCTCACCGCCTGCGTCGAAGGCCCAGGCGTTGATCGGATAGCGGCCGGGCTCGAGCGGGGGCAGCTCGCTCTTTGTCGGCCGGAGGTCGCAGAGCTCGGCCAGGACCTCGGGAACAGGAGAGATAGAGGATCCGGGCACCACGAGCTCGCAAGCCCCAGCGTCGAGCAGGGCCAACGGCTCGTCGCTCAGGCGGGCACCGAGGCGGGCAAGGCGTGGCTGCAGCCGCTCGAGGAAGTAGAGCGCGCGGGGGGGAAGTAGGACTATTCGGCCCTCGACGAGCGCGGCGAGGTTGGTGGCCCGAAGGAGTGCCGGATCCACTTCCTCGTTAACGAGGCTCGACAGCCTCGACGCCAGCGCCGACAGGACTCTGCGCGGCGACCTGCTGCGCACCACGGTCGTGTCGCCGGCGAGCAGCAGGCTGAGGGCTACGCCTCGGCCGGAGTCGTCGCCGAGCACGACCGAGAAGTTGTCCTGCACCGAGTCACCGCCGTCTGAGCGCAGGGCAGAGAAGGCGCGCGCGACGATCTCCTCGCTTCGCTTTGAGTCGGCGCGGATCCCGACGCGGTAGTCGCCGACGTTATAGGCGCCGGTCGGCGCCCAGACTCGTGCCGGCTTGCCCGTCGAGGAAGCCGACGGCGCGCACATGCCGCTCGCGGCGGGAAGGCTCTGTCGGCGCTTGCGTGCGTCCGTCGAAGCTCCCCCGGCTAGGGACTGGTCCGTGACGGACTCCACGTCGTCGCCCTCCTCGGCGAGGCGGGCGGCCGAGCGGGCAAGGAGAGGGACCTCGATCGCGCCGTAGGCGATCGGCCGCTCGACCCGGCCCTTTGCGTCTAGCAGGTAGGCGACCGGAGTGCCCATCGGCCCGAATGGATCCGCCCCCTCGGCGCCGGCGAACCCGGCGGCCTCGAGCTTTTCCTCGGCGGCTTCCTCGGGCCGGTAGTGAAGGGCGCCGGCGAGGTCGGTACCTTCGAGGAGAGCAGAATTTGCCTCAGGCGGTCCCACCGTCAAGAGCACGAGCTCGACTCTGTTCTCGGCGAGGCCCGAGGTGCAGGTGGCCAGCTCGGGCACGACCTTTGCGCAGTAGCCACAGAAGGGACTCCAGTTGACAAGGAGCGTGACTGCGCCCTCGTGCGGTAGGGACACTGTCGTGCCCGACGCGTCGACGGCGGCGAACCTGGAGAGCTCGTCTCCGACCTCGAGGAGGCCGGGAAGGGGCGCCATCTCGGGGAGAGGTGGCGACACACCGACGAGAAGCCGTAAAGAGCCGAGGTCGCGCACCATCTGAAGGGTGTCGCGACGGACCTGTTCGAGGGGCGCCCGGTAAGCCTGCGAAAGCTCCCCGGCGAGCTCTTCGATCGACACCGCGCCGTCGAGGCAGCCCCAGACGACACCGGCCGTCGGGTTCAAGATGTGGATCTGGCCGTCTTCCGAGTCGACGACGAGGGTCTCGTCGCCGAAGCGCTCGGAGAGGACGCCGGGCCGGCTCGTGGGTCGGAAATCGACCTCGAGCTCCTCGGGCAGGAGATCGGATGGCACTTCGTCTTCGACGATGTCACTCTGCACCGGATTGGCGCTCACTCTTTCCTCCTCACGACAACCTCAGTCCGCCACGGCTCGGTCGGGGAACAGCGACGGAGCGATCCGCACCGCGAGCTCGACCTGCGGCTTCGGAGGGCAGCTCGGACACCTCCGGGAGGCATCCCGATCGCCCCAGCGCCGGTGCAGCTCACAGCAACCCTCGCGAGGTGCGCATTCCCTCCCTCGGCCGTTGCGGGCGATCGACAGGAGCCGTCCGGGCAGACGCTCGGCGACCCCGGGGTCGAGCTCGACTTCGGAGAGGTCGAGGACGCTCGGCTTGTCGTCGAGCCTTAAGCCGGTCGAGTGGCAGAGCTCGCGAAGCCTCGAGACGAGCACTGCCGGGTCCAAAGAGGGGTCGAGCACGGCGACGCGGCCAGGATGGATCGGCGGCACCTCGACTTGCGAGACGAGGGGGTGGTTCGGTCGGCGGTCCACCTCGTTCGAGTTGAAGAGCGACTCGTTCAGCTTCTCGCCCGCCCGCAGGCCCGTGTAGACGACCTCGACCGACTCGTTCGCCTCGGCGATCATCCGCTGGGCGACGCCGGCGATGCGGACCGGCTCGCCCATGTCGAGCACGAGCGCCTCACCGGACGTGCCGACCGCGCCCGCCTGGATCACGAGCTCGATCGCCTCCTCGACGGTCATGAAGTACCTGCGCACCTCGGGGTCGGTGACAGTGACGGGGGCCTTCGCTTTGATCTGGGCGCTGAAGGTGTGAAGGACCGAGCCCCGGCTCGCGAGCACGTTGCCGAAGCGAACGCTCAGGTACGAACCGTCTATTGCCGTCGCGGCGGCCGTGGCCGTCAGTCGCTCGCAGAGGCGCTTCGAGTAGCCGAGCACCGACGAAGGCTCGACCGCCTTGTCCGTCGAGACGTTGACGAACCGCTCGACCCCGTGGCGGACGGAGGACTCGAGCAGATGTAGCGTCCCCCAGATGTTGGTCTGCACCGCCTCGCCGGGGTGCAGCTCCAGCATCGGCAGGTGCTTGAGGGCTGCTGCGTGGAAGACGACCTCCGGCCTGCGCTCCGAAAAGAGGGCGTCAATGCGCCGTCGGTCGCGGATGTCGCAGAGGACGAGGTTCGGCGAGTCGAGGAGAGCTCGGCCCTCTATCGAGAGCTGAAGGCCGTGTAGGGCACTGTCGTCGCGGTCGAGCATCATGAGCTCGGCCGGAGAGAAGCGCTGTATCTGGCGGCAGAGCTCCGAGCCGATCGAGCCGCCCGCCCCGGTCACGAGCACCCGGCGGCCGGTCAGGTAGCCGGCGGCAGCGACGAGGTCGGTCCGGATCTCTCTTCGCCCGACGAGGTCCTCGAGCCTGAGACGGCGGATGTCGAGCGGCCGCGCGGTGCCCTCGAGAACCTCGCGAAGCGACGGCACGACTTTTGTCTGCAGGCCGGCGGCCTCTGCGATCCGCGACAGCTCCTGATGCAGCTCGCCAGAGCCCGAGCGGATGGCGATGAGGAGCGTGTCTGCCGAGTAGCGCTTGGCAGTGGCGGCGATCTCGCCGCGGCCGCCGACGACGGGCACCCCCATGATCGAGAGGTGGCGCTTCGAGTGGTCGTCGTCGAGGAGTGCGACGGGAAGGTAAGGGCTGTCGGGGTTGCGCAGCATTGTCGCCACGACCTCCTCGGCTACCCGACCCGCTCCGAATACGAGGATCCGGGTGCAGTCTTCGCCGAAGGGACGGCTCCTCGCCTCGATGACAAGGCGCACGCCGTAACGTCCCGCCAGCATGAGGACGATCGCTCCGATGCCGCCGATTATCGGCACCGATTCGGGGACCCGGTGGCCGTCGAACAGGTTGACGAAAAGCAGCCCGGCGACGATGGCGACGCAGACGTACACGACGGGCGCCACCGCCTCGAAGCTCGAGAAGCGCCAGCGGCCCCGGTAAAGGCCCGACGCCGTCCCGAGCACGACCTGGGCTCCGGCCGCCATGCCGACGGTCGTCAACAGGCCGAGAGGGTGGCCGATGCGGAACGACACGCTGTTGTAGCGGAGGAACTCGGCGCCCGTGAGGCTCGCCCCCCAAATGGCCGCATCGAAGAGCGCGAGGAGCACCCTCTGCTCGCGGACGCCGAACAGCTGCGCCGTGAGAGAACTCTGTTTCACCGCCAAGGTGCCAGGCGTTTCCATGTCCAACCCCGAACCTGCTGCCGTGGGTGACGACTTGGCGACCATAGGACGGATATCGGGGCCAGTCAAAGGGAATTTTGACCTCGCGGCGCAGAGTGGTTATGCGGTGCCTCTCGGTGACGAGGTGAAATTTTCCCAGGCGGTTACCGCTTCCAGACCTTGCGTCGCCCAGCGCAGCAAGGAAGGCTTGCGGGGCATCGCCCTCGGCTGTCATCAGGTCGGGAGCCGCGCAGGCACCGCGTGCGGTGGCAGCCGGTGGCCACACCGACGCCCTGCGTGGTCCGCTGGTTAATTAACAGACTCCAGGGCTCCGGTGTGCCACGAACGAAGAGAGGGTGTGATGCGACAGGGACTTCGGCAAAGTCGCGGAGACGTCGCGGCCAGGTTGACCGCTTGAGCAGCTTGACTTGACCCGCCGAGCAGCGCGGGAAGTTGGTCCAGAAGGACCTGCGAGCGCGAGCGAGCGCGAGCGAGCACGAGCGGACCGGATCCGGTTACCTGTGGGTGCGTGAGGACGTCGAATGGGAAGCGCTCGACGCCTGGAAGTGGAATGAGGGCCGAGAGGGAAGGCGGCGACTACAGCCTGAGCAGCTTGAAGCTCGGTCGGTAGTCGAATGCCATCCAGCGGAGCCCCGTGGCGATGTTCTTGAACCCGACGAGGCGCAGGATCGAGATCGCGAGGTTGCGGAGCGTCACGAGCGCCTGCGGCGCGCCACCGACGCGGACCTGGGACCTGTCCTCGTC
>JBOGHY010000190.1:0-5452 GCA_050742375.1 Acidimicrobiales bacterium
CGGCTGCGGGCACTCCTCAGGACCTTCCGGCCGCTCCTCGACGCAGAGGTGGCCGGGGTGCTCGACGGGGAGCTGCAATGGCTGGCCGGAGTGCTCGGACCGGTCCGCGACAACCAGGTGATGGCCACGCGCCTGCACCAGGACCTTGGCCGCCTGCGACCCGATCAGGTAGTCGGCCCGGTCTCGGAGATGCTCGACAGGGCCCTTTCGGCCGAGGGAAACAGGTCGGCAGCCCTCATGGCCTCCGTTCTCGACGGGGGCCGCTACGCCACCCTGACTCGCTCGCTCGCCCGGTCCGCCGGGGAGACCGTCGTCTTCGGCGGTCGCGAGCTCATCGCCGCATCGGCAGGCGAGGCGGCAGCAGAGCTCGTTCCAGCCCTCGTGGCGAGGGAGCGCAGTCGCCTCGGGCGCCGGGCCCGCGACGCCCGGTCCGCCACGCCGGGCGAGGAGCGCGACGCCGCCTTTCATCGTCTGAGGAAGTCCGCCAAGCGCCTCCGCTACGCCCTCGAGACCGCCGAACCCGCCTACGGTTCGAGGGCGGTAAAGGCGGCGAGGGCCGTATCGGCCCTGCAGGAATCCCTCGGCGAGCGCCAGGACGCCGTCGTCGCGCTCGCCTTCCTTCGCGAAGAGGGCGCCCGGGTCGCTCAACGCCCCGGCGAGAGCGCTTACAGCTACGGCGTGCTGGCCGGGAGCCTGGCGCGGATGATTTGGGAAGCCGAGGCGGCTTTCGAAGGGGAGTGGAAAGGGGTCCTGCGGAAGCTCGGGAGGCGCCCGCTCGGGTAGGCCCCGAGCCTTCGTCAGACCCTGCGGGGCGACGTGTGGATGTAGAGCTCCGGGCGGTCCGGCGCCGCCGCGAGTTGCTCGGACGGTGGGCTCATCAGGTAGGGGGCTGGGCGAAGGTGGTCGCAGAACTGCCGGTCGGCGTTGTAGACCTTGTCGAGCTTCCCAGAGCATCCTCAAGAAATTCGTCTCACCCTGGCGGCTTCCCACGATCCCGGCCGTCCGGGTGAGGGCTGCGACGCCCAGGCGCTTGCGGGCGAGCACCTCGTGGGTCGAACGAGCTCGCTAAGAAGCGTTGCAGCGGAAGGCGAGTCGGACGGACGGCGTGCTACACGTCGAAGAGCTTTTAGTCGAGGGTCGTGAGACGCCGGGCCTCGGTGAACCAGGTCTCGGTTCCCGGATTGGGCGTCTGCACGGTGATGTTGAAGATCTCGGGAATAGAGGTGGCCCACTCCCGCACGGCGGCGAACTCGCCCGGTCCCCAATCCGGATCGGCGATGATGTTGCTCCCGACGCTGAGGGCGATCGAGCGCGCCACCTCTAGGGCTTTGCGGTTCACCTCGGCGGGCCGACCGTTTGCGGAACGCCTTCAGCCCCTCGTCCGAGAGCGACTCGATTCCGAGGAACATGTACCCGAGGCCGAGCCGCCTCCGGCGCCGGAACACCTCCTCGTTGCTCAGCAGGACGTCGGCACGAGTCTCGAGGTAGTACCGCTTGGGGACGTGGCGACGCTCGAGCTCGGCGGCGATGGCGTCGTCGCCCTCAGTTCTTATGAAACGCCGATCCCGAGCAGGCGGAAGGCAAACTGCTCGTCGGTGCCGCGCAGCTTCGGGCGCTCGATGGTGACCGGTCCAGCGGTGGTCTTGATCGTTGTCGGGCAATGGCCGTTGCGACTCCCCTCGCGGTCGCGATCGTCGCGGGCGTAACGATCCCGGCCGAGGAACTCGGTCACCTCGGCTTCGAGGACGGTCTGCATCAGCAGCCGCACCCCCAAGGCGGGCGACGTCCTCCTAGACGTCGCCGAGGTCCCGGTCGGAGGCGAACAGCTCGTCTATCTCTGCGTGGACGCGCTGGATGGGTGATACTCGTGTGGATACGGGCGTGGTCTTCCTTTCGGGTTCGTAGCTCTTGGAAGGAACCTACGGCCCGTCGTTTATTTACACCGGGGATGGGACGCCATCCGTCCTGTGAGTCTGCGGTTGCTGTGTCGAGGCGAGCGCCACCGTGACGCGAGAGCCCCGGACCCAGTTACGCTCGCGGTCATGTCCCGACTCGACCGGATCACCTCGGACCCAGGGATCTGCCACGGCCAACCGACGGTTCGTGGGCTGCGCTACACGGTGGAGAGCCTCTTGGAGCTGATGGCGTCGGGAATGACCATCGAGGAGATCATCCAGGATCATCCCGATCTCGAGCGCGACGATCTCCTGGCCGCGTTGGAGTTCGGCGCGTTGGCGGCCGGCCAGCGACGGGTGGTGCCACTCGGCGCTGCATGAGATTCGTCATCGACGCACAGCTCCCGGCGAAGCTCTGTCAGTTGCTCGGCGACGCGGGACACGACGCTGTTCACACCTCGCAGCTCCCTCGTGGGAACCTCACCCCACTGATGTCGTGCTTGCGACGCTTGCCGACGACGAGGACCGAGTCCTCGTCACCAAGGGCAGCGATTTCCGCGACGGCCATCTCCTTCGTCGTTCACCCCGCCGTCTCCTGATCGTCACGACCGGCAACGTCACGAACCAAGACTTTCTCGAGTTGTTCGACCGTAACTTGGAGGCGATCGTCGATACCTTGTCGGAGTCCGCCTTCGTCGAACTGAGAGCTACCGGTCTGGTTCTCGGCCCGGAACCCGGCCCATGACGGCACCGGTCATCCGGTCGTGAAAAGGTTCGGATCGCTTTCGAGCGACCCCAGACAGAGCGTCACGACCGTGACACCCGTGGTCTCACCTCGACGAGCTCGTCCTCGACGGAGGAACCGAGATCCGCCACTCTATGCTCCGTCCCGTGAGCCAAGCCCAAGAACAGTACCGACGGACCGCGGGAGCCTTCGACGCCAGAGTGCGGGCGGCGCCTCCGGATAGCTGGAACGCCCGGTCCCCCTGCACCGAATGGAGAGCCCGCGACGTCGTCGCCCACGTGATCGACAATCACCGGCGGTTGATCGCCGAGGTCGCGAGCGTCGAGTCGAAGCCGATGACGGCGGATGATGACCCGAAGACAGCGTGGACATCGACGTACGCAACCATGAGCGAGCTCACGGAGGACCCCGCGGCCATGGCCCGCTCCGTCCAGAGTCCGATGGGACCGATGGCCCTCGAGCAGATGCTTTCTCAGTTCGTATGCATGGACATGCTGGTTCACACCTGGGATCTCGCGCGGGCGGTCGGAGGTGACGAGCGGCTCGACGACGGATCCGTCCGGGCCGCCTATGAGACGCTCAAGCCCATGGACGCCACGATCCGCCAGCCGAACGTGTTCGGCCCGAAGCTGGACCCACCTCCGGGAGCGGATGTCCAGACTGAGTTGCTCTACTTCCTGGGACGCCGGGCGTAGCTTCGCGAGGCTCGATCAACGCTCTGTCGCGCAAAGCGGGTACATACTCCGGGCACATGGATAACGCGCTCCGAGCCGGCGCTAGGGGCGCCCCGGCAGGCTGGCGTGCACCGCGTTAGTGGGACACGGCCGGTCTCACCACCTACCGTGCGCCTCCTACCTCGATCAAGGTGATCGAGTTGCCGTCGGGATCGATGGCGATCGCTTTGCGCCCCGCGTCACCGACCCTTTCGATAGGCCGCGTCGTGACACCTCGTGTCGCGAGCCCTGCGATGGTCTCCTCAAGCTGGGGCACAGCCAACGTGATGACACCATGGCCGGCACGTCCCGCGTCGTCGATGACGTAGACCCACGCCGAATCGGTCGCCTTCCACATGACCTCGTGCTCGTTTGGGACGACGTCTGGCGGCCTGCCGAAGAAGGCCTCATACCACTCCTGAGCACGACCGAGGTCAGACACGGCCGAGCTGGCAAAGAGGACGTCGATGTCCATCTCCCCACTCTGGCATCATCCTTTGGCCGGCGATGGGGGACTTCCGGCAGACGCCGGTCCAGGCGGACGAGAATAAGAGGGAGGCGACCCCGCCGTCCGACGAGAGTAGAACGACGGGATGGCCGCAGTCGCCGGCCGATCGGGATGGCCGACCGATAGCAACGAGAGAGAGGGCCGATATGAGCGCAGCGCTCTTGGAAGCATTCTGTCCACACAGACGAGATCCTCGCCTGCGCGCCCGGTGTTGGCGAGCCCTTCGGGGGGCCCGGTAGCGATGGCCCTCCAGACGAGGCCCCTCGGGAAGACGGGCACGGAGGTCACCATCCTCGGCTACGGCGCGATGGAGCTGCGGGGCCAGCCACGGGGTCCAGCCGTGAGCGACGAGGACGCCGCCCGGGTCCTTAACGCCGTGGTCGACGGTGGCATCAACCTGATCGACACGTCGATCGACTACGGACGCAGCGAGGAGCTGATCGGGCGATACCTGTCAGGGCGGCGGGACGAGTACTTCTGGGCCTCCAAGTGCGGCTGCCCGCTCTCTCCACCACCTGGCGGTCCGGCGCCGGCACCACACGACTACCGCCCTGAGAACGTCCGCGCCGGGGTCGAGCAGAGTTTGCGGCGCCTGCGAACCGATCGGCTCGACCTGGTGCAAGTGCACATCTCGCCCAGCCAGGCCCAGCTCGAGGCCGACGACACGGTCGGCACCCTCAACAGCCTGCGTGACGAAGGCAAGGTGCGGTTCATCGGGATGTCGGGCACCCTTCCCAACCTCCCCGACCACCTGGCCATGGGCGTCTTCGACGTGTTCCAGATCCCCTACTCGGTGCTGCAACGTGACCACGAGGACCTGATCACCCAGGCGGCGCAGCAGGGCGCGGGCACCCTCATCCGCGGCGGGGCGGCCCGCGGGGCGCCGGCGGAGGACAAGGGCTGGGACCGGGGACCGATCGGCGTAGCCGAAGGGGTGGCCCAAGACCGGTGGAAGTCGGCCAGAGCAGACGAGCTCCTCGGCAGCATGAGCCGCATGGAGTTCGTCATCCGGTTCACGCTCAGCCACCCCGGGCTGTCGACCACCATCATCGGCACCGCCAACCTCGAGCACCTGGCGTCGAACCTGGCCATCGCCGAGAAGTGGCCTTTGCCGGCCGACGTCTACGAGCGGGCGAAGGAGCTCTTCCCGGGTCCCGAAGCCAACCCGGGGGCATGACCCATCACCACACCGAGGTTCGATCACCCCTAGCAGCCAAGCATGGCGTGACCCGTCCGAGCAGGCGCAGATCGCCCTCGACTATGGGTCGCCCCGGCGGGGGCATCGCGGTTGGGAACAGCAGGGGACAACCGTGCTATACGACTGGTACTGCGCGGCGCACCCAGCCGGCGGTCAGGGGCAGTCGCAGGGCCGGGCGCAGTTGCGCGTTCTGGGACGCGGTTCGGTGCGCAGCCACGACGAGTCGAACGCCGATTCTGGTGCGACTACCGAGGTCATCCCGACCCTCGGACGACTGTCGTTATGTGCGGTTCGCTCAGCAGGTAGCGAACCATTCGCTGAGCATGGGTAGGAAGCCGGGCGCGAGCTGTTCAGCCAAAGGGATCGCCGAGTCACGCTGACCGACGCAAAGGC
>JBOGHY010000191.1:0-4291 GCA_050742375.1 Acidimicrobiales bacterium
GCTGGGCGATCTCAGCGACCAACTCCTTGTAGGAGCTGGGTTCTTCGCCAGAGGAGGAGCTGCGCGCCGGAATTCCCAACGATACGCGCGCGTCCTCGGCAAGTGGTGGACCTCGCTAAACAAGTACCCCCAGCGATCCGTCACACAGGGGCCGCTCGTCGGTATGTGAACGCCCACCGGTGCCCTTTCCTTGCACGGCGGCAGCCTCGCGTCGAGCCCGAGGCAAAGACCGCTAACCTCTGGCCTGCCCTTCCGACCACAGGCTCTGTCGCCTTGCGGCCTCGCGCGCCTGCGGCCCAAAGGACACGAGGCGGCGCTGGGCAGCCGGCGACGAGACACGACCCCCACCCTCATGGCGACACGCCCCGACCTCAGAAACCTCGCCATCATCGCCCACGTCGACCACGGCAAGACCACGCTCGTGGATGCGATGCTGTGGCAGTCCGGCGTGTTTCGTGACAACGAGACCGTGGCCGAACGCGTGATGGACTCCTTGGAGCTGGAGCGCGAGAAGGGCATCACCATCCTCGCCAAGAACACCGCCGTCCGCCACGGACCGCTGAAGCTCAACATCGTCGACACGCCCGGGCACGCCGATTTTGGGGGAGAGGTCGAGCGCGCTCTGTCGATGGTCGACGGCGTCCTGCTCCTTGTCGACGCGAGCGAGGGGCCCCTTCCTCAGACCCGCTTCGTGCTTCGAAAGTCCCTCGAGCGGCGCCTGCCCGTGGTGGCAGTGGTGAACAAGATCGACAGAGCCGACGCCCGACCTACCGAGGTCGTGGACGAGCTCTACGAGCTCTTTTTGGACCTCGACGCCGACGAGAGCCAGATCGACTTCCCGATCCTGTACTGCGACGCCCGCGAGGGTCGCGCTTCGCTCTCGCCGGACGCGACCGGCGGCGACCTCGAGCCTCTCTTCGAGGCGATCGCCGAGCACATTCCGCCGCCTTGTTTCGAAGAGGGGCAGCCGCTTCAGGCGCTTGTCACGAACCTCGACGCCTCTCCCTACGTTGGCAGGCTGGCGGTCTGCAGGGTGGTACAGGGCAGCATTCGGCGCGGCCAGCCGGTGGCGTGGTGCAGAGGCGACGGGACGATCACACCGGCACGGGTCACCGAGCTGTACCTAACAGAGGGCCTCGAACGGGTGAGTGCAGCCGAGGCGGGGCCGGGTGAGATCATCGCCGTGGCGGGACTGGCGGAGGTGACCATCGGCGAGACGCTTGCTGCTCTGGACGATCCCCGCCCTCTCCCGAGCCTTGTGGTGGACGAGCCAAGCCTCGGCGTCACCATCGGCGTGAACACCTCACCGCTGTCGGGCCGTGACGGCTCGAAGCTGACGCTGCGGCTCTTGCGGAACCGCCTCGACGCCGAGCTCGTCGGCAATGTTTCGCTGCGGGTGCTGCCAACCGATCGGCCCGACGCCTTCGAGGTGCAGGGCAGGGGCGAGCTCCAGCTCGCCGTGCTCGTGGAGACGCTGCGGCGGGAGGGTTTCGAGCTCACCGTAGGCAAGCCCGAGGTCATCACCCGCGTCGTCGGCGAGCGGCTCGTCGAGCCGGTGGAGCGCGTCTCGATCGATGTCCCGGAGCAGTACCTGGGGGTGGTCACCCAGCTGCTCGCTCTGCGGAAAGGACGACTTGTCGAGCTCGTCAACCACGGCACGGGATGGGCACGCCTCGACTACGTCGTCCCCTCGAGGGGACTCATCGGGTTTCGGACCGAATTCCTGACTGAGACGAGGGGTACTGGGGTGCTGCATCACCTCTTCGACGGATTCGGCGAGTGGTTCGGGGAGCTGAGGGCGCGGCCGACCGGCTCCCTCGTGGCAGACAGATCGGGTGTCACCTCCCAGTACGCGCTCCTCAACCTCCAGGAGCGAGGATCGCTCTTCGTCGGGCCGCAGACCGAGGTCTATGAGGGGATGATCGTTGGTGAGAACGCCAGGGCCGAGGACATCGACGTGAACCCGACGAAGGAGCGCAAGCTCACGAACATGAGGTCGTCCGCGGCAGAAGAGCTCGTCCGTCTCGTCCCTCCGCGGGTGTTGTCGCTCGAGCAGGCCCTCGAGCACATCACCGAGGACGAGTGCGTCGAGGTCACTCCCGTGAGCGTGCGATTGCGGAAGAAGGTGCTCGATCAGGCGACGCGGGCTCGCGCCACTGCAAACGCCAAGAGGGGGCGGGCCACGACCCCGGCCGCCCGCCCCGCCACGACCGCGCCGCCCGCCACGACCGCGCCGCCCAATAGCCCCCCGTTTGGGTGACCTGAGGCTCGCCTGGGAGCTCTCCTCGCCGTCAGAGCCAGGCTCGGGCGTTGCGAAGGGCAGTCGCCATGATCGTGAGTGTCGGGTTGTGGCCGCCCGAGGTAGGGAAGACGGCGCCGTCGGCGACGAAGACGTTGTCGAGGAGCTGGTGGCGGCCGACGGAGTCGGTCACGCTCGTGGCGGGATTCGACCCCATTCGCATGCCGCCCATGACGTGGGCGGTCTGAGCGGTCGGAGACGCCGCGATCGGAAAGCGCTTCGAAGCGAGCCCGGGCAGGGCGATGGCATGATCGGCGCCCGAGGCCCGCAGCATCTTCACCATCCACGGCATGTAGAAGGCCTGGGCGGCGAGCTCGTGCCGTCCGGGTCCATATGTGACGCGGGCGACGGGCAGCCCGCGGAAGTCCCGGATCGAAGGATCGAGGTCGACCCGGTTTGTCGCGTACGGGAGGTCCTCTCCCATGAGGGTGAGGCCGAGCAGGCGGTCCCGTAGGAGGCTGGCGCGCATCAGCTCTTTGAAGGAGGCGCCGAAGGGCTTGTGCGGTTGCAGGTACTTGAGGATCTGCTGGTACTGGGCGGCCTCTCCGAGAGGACGGTCGGTTCCGCCCATCTCGACCTTGCCGGCGCGGAAGTACGGAAGGCCGGCCCTTCGCGCCGCCGCCCGCGCACCTGGAAAGTCCGGGTCGGCGAAGTCGTCGATGTCGTGGGTATGGTCGCGCCCCCGGTAGCCGTGCAGGCGCTCCGACAAGAAGATGCCCGAGCCGTCCGTGAACCAGTGGAACATCATGCAGCGACCGATGGTGTCGTGCGGGTCGGGCAGCCCCGACAGGAGCCCGAGACGGACCGTCTCGATGGCGTTGGCCCCTATCACCACTCGGCCTGCGGCTTCGCGGTGGCGCTTGCCGGCCTCGTCGAGCCAGGTGACCCCCGTAGCCTTACGCCCGTCGTGGTGGATCGAGACGACGAAGCAGCCTTCCCGCAGCTCGGCCCCGGCGAGGATCGCCCGGCGCAGGGGGGCGAGGGCACCCACCCTTGCCTCGATCGGGCACCCGTAACCCGAGCAGAAGCCGCAGTCGTCGCAGGCTGGACGCCCGTCGTAAGTACGCGAGTTGATGGCCATGACGGCGGGGAAGGGATGGAGCCCCACCTTGCGGCAGCCGGACGCCACGACGAGCGAGGAGTACTGGGGTGGCCCCGGCGCCATCGGCAGGGGCCGACTGCGGGGGGAGTGGCGCAGCGTGAGGGCAGGCATCGCGTGGACGGCTCCTTGGACGCCGATGAGGCTTTCTATCTCTTCGTAGCAACCCGAGAGGTCGTCGTAGCTGAATGGCCAGTCCTCGATCTCGGCGCCCGGAATGGGCCCGAGGAGCGAAGCCTTCTTGAAGTCGATATCCCAGTAGCGAGGCGTCTTGGCGTCCCAGTGCACCGTGCCTCCGCCGACGGTCTGGGGCAGGGTCTGCACTGCGCCGACGATGGGGTGAGCGTCGGCCAGCGAGGTACGCCACACCCGCGGCTCTGAAATCGGGTCCGGCTCGGCGAAGTAGCGGTCGCCCTTCAGCTCGTCGTTCGAGAACACGGTGCCTGGACGCTCTCCGGAGAGGCCGCTGAAGTAGTTGCGCCCCTTTTCGAGAATCGTCACGTCCTCTCCTTTCTCGGCGAGCACCATGGCGGCGGTAGCGGCGCCGGCGCCCGAGCCGATGACGAGGGTGCGCGCAGAAGACGTGGTCACCTGGCGGCGCTCCGAGGCGTTCGGCCGTCGCTCCGGGGCCGCCGGGCAAGGTTCCGGCGTAGCCGGGTTCCCGGCGGTGCGCCGTTGCAGCAGGGAGAGGAGATGGCCACGCGAGGGGCTCTCTAGCGCCCGTTCGAGACGGCGATGAGAGTGAGCAGGTCGGCGGTGATGCCCTCGGGCCGGTAGGGGTCGGGCCCGTCCGAGCGGCTCACCTGCGCCGCGCTATAGCCGCGCGGCTGCACGTCGCCGGGGAAGCCGATCTCCTTCCAGCCCGACAAGGCTGCGTTGCCGCCGTACTCGGG
>JBOGHY010000192.1:0-8852 GCA_050742375.1 Acidimicrobiales bacterium
GCCACACAGGAGTCGAGCGACCAGGCACCGCAGCGCACGAAGCGGTGGTAGGCGTCGTGAGCACCCCTGGCACCGGCGTCCATCACCCCCACCATCTGGCAGATGGCGTGCCGGGCGGTCATCACCACCCAGGCCCCCATGAGCTGGCAGAACAGGACGAACGACGGTGCGGTGAACACGTCCTCGGCGCTTTGGAGGATCGACTCCCAACGAGAGACCTTGGTGCTCACGACCGGGCTGCCTTGCGAGCAGCCGCCTTGCGCCTGCGCAGTGCGGCCAGCCCCTTGGCGGCATCGGCATCGAGGGCCGCCTTCGCCCGCTCGTAGCGACGCAGCGCCGCCCTCACCGATGCCACGTCGGCCGAAGTGAGCGTGAGCGTCTTGCTGCGCCCGTCCTCGAAGTAGGTCAACGCCGGGCTCTCGTGCGGCTCTCCCTGCGCGCACCGACAGTTCGCCTTGCCGCAGCGACGCCGGAACGTCACCAGGCTTCCGCGCAGCATCTCTTTCTTCGTCCTTCTCGGCTCTGGCATGGTGGTCCCCCTGTCTGTAGTATCTAGCTCCTACAGACAAGTACACCGTACTGCGCACCCGGATTGATGGATGGTGGAAACCCGCCACGGTCGCCAGGTGGGAGATGATGGGGCGGTGACCGGCCGCACCGCCCGCTTCGACCCGCACCCCTCCACCGAGGCGGGCTACAGAGCCGCCAGGCGGTACCTGCGCCGGGCCTTCACCCGCTGGGCCTCGGCCACCGGCGTCTCTTTCGGGCCCGACAGCTTCGAGGAGCTCGTCCACTACAAGTGGGGGTACCTCGACGGGCACCTCACCCGCTGGCGACACGCGGACCTCGACGAGGTGCTCCTCGAACTGTTCCCCGCCAAGGTCATCGTGGAGGACGACCTCCAAGATGTCGTTCCCGAGGCACAGACCTTCGTCACGTTCCTGGCCGACACCGGTCTCCTCGACCCCGAAAGCGACGGGCCAGAGCAGCTGCGCGCCCACCTAGAGAAGATCGAGCGACGTTTCATCCGCCGTATGGCCGATCGCAGTCGCTACAGCTGGGGCAAGCGGTTCTGGGTGGGTGCCGCCGAGGCAGGTGTGACGCCTGATGACAAGAAGGCCGTCGCTGCATACATCGAGACCTTCAACGCCCGTCCAGAATCCGAGCGCAGAGCCGTCATGGGCCGAGCCGGGTCAGTAGGTCAACTACGAGGTCGGCTCACGTTGGCCGCGACCCCATCGCAGCCCTCTCGGTCGTCGGATCGGCGAGGTCGCCGCCGGTGACACGCCCCTGAAAAAGTGCGAAAGTCGACCATAAGCCCCCGGTGTGGCTGTGCCTCGGACGTGGGCGGGCAGCCAGAGGGCGGCACCGAGGGCGGCGCTGCGAGCGCCCGGGGCGACGGGGCGGAGGAGCGGGGGAGACGGCGGTAGGGGTGTTGCTACGTCTGCCGCCGCGGTCCCGATTCCACTCCCTGCGGCGGTTCGCACCACCGCCAGGGATGGGGCTACCCCCACCCCGAAGACGCCCACCAGCAGGATTCTCCTTTACTGGGCGACTCCGTATGGTTCCGAGTGATGATCACGACGCACGCGCTGACCAAGCGCTACGGCACCACAACGGCGGTGGATGGCCTGACCTTCGAGGTCCCCCCCGGATTGGTCACGGGGTTCCTCGGGCCGAACGGGTCGGGCAAGTCGACCACCATGCGCATGATCATGGGCCTCGACGTCCCCGACTCGGGGTCTGCCCTAATCGACGGCAAGCCCTACGCCGAGCTGGCGTGGCCCCTGCGGGAGGTCGGCGCCCTCCTCGACGCCAAGGCATTCCACCCGGGTCGCACCGCCCGCGGCCACCTGCGGTGGCTCGCCCTCACGAACGACATCCCTCTCACGCGAGTCGACGATGTCCTCGACCAGGTGGGACTCAGCTCTGTTGCCGACCGGCGGGCCGGGAAGTTCTCGCTCGGCATGAGCCAGCGCCTCGGCATCGCCGCCGCCCTCCTTGGCGATCCAAGCGTCGTGATGTTCGACGAGCCCATCAACGGCCTCGACCCCGAGGGCATCCGTTGGGTCCGCCACTTCCTCAGGGGCCTGGCCGCCGGCGGGCGCACGGTGCTGGTGTCGAGCCACCTGATCAGCGAGATGTCGCAGACTGCGGACCGCCTGGTGGTGATCGGCCGCGGTCGGCTGATCATTGAGAGCAGCGTGACCGACTTCGTTGGCCGCAGCGGCGGCAGCGTCCGGCTCCTGACCCCTGACGTCGCCGCTTTCACGGCCGTCCTGACCGCGAAGGGGGCCACCGTGCGCATGGCCGACGACGGAGCTTTGACCGTCGAGGGCTTGACCGCCCCCCAGGTCGGCGACGTGGCCGCCCGGGACGGCCTGCGAATCCACGGACTGGACGCGGTCACCGCGTCGCTGGAGGACGCCTTTATGGAACTGACCCACGACGACGTGGAGTACCGCGCGTCGACGATGCCCGGCGGCGCTGCCGTTGGCGAGGAGGGACGATGACGCTGACCGCCTTCCGATCCGAGCCCGGGGGGCACTATCGCGCCACGCACGTGGCCAGGGCCGAAGTGGCGAAGATCGTGAGCCTGCGGTCGACCGCCGCCAACCTCGGGCTCACCGTCGTCGCGGCCCTGGTCGTGACCGCGCTGGTCACCCATGCCCAGCTCGGACACGGCCCCGGGTTCTACAACGGCTTCGACCCCACCTCGAGCGCCTTGACCGGCATGATCGTCGTCGCCCTGACCGGCGGCGTGTTCGGGGCGCTGCTTATCACCAACGAGTACTCGAGCGGCACCATGCGCAGCACCCTGGCTGCTACGCCGAAGCGACCGTTCCTGCTGGCCACCAAGACCGCGGTGACCGCCGTGCTCACGCTGTTGTTCTGCGAGGTGCTCAGTTTCGTCTGCTTCTTCCTCGGTCAGGCCGTCCTGTCGGGCGGCGGAGCTCCTTCGGCCAGCCTGGCTTCGCCGGGCGCTGCTCGGGCCGTGCTCATGACGGGCGCCTTCGTCGCTCTGACGACCCTCATGGCCTTCGGCTTCGGGTTCATCTTCCGCAGCACGGCCGCCGCCATCGCCGCCTTCGTCGGTGTCGTCTTCGTGCTGCCCCTGGTGATGCAGGGCATCTCCCCGGCCGACAACCGGTACCTGCCGACGAACATCCTCCTGAACTCGATCATGGCCACGGTCAGCCACGTGAGCGTGGCGGTCAACCACGTGCCACCTGGGGCACACGTGCCGGCGGGGGGACCACCCAACGGTCCACTCTCCCCGACCGTAGGATTGCTGCTGATGGTGCTTTACGCAGCGATTGCCCTCGCCGCTGGCGCGGCGGCCTTCGTCAAGCGAGACGCTTGAACCAGGCCGGCGCCGGGGCCGGTCCGGGATACGTCCGGGACGGCGCAGCCCTGGCCGAGCAAGCCGGCCGAATCGTCTGGGTCATCGTCCGCGAGCCGTTCCGCCGGCGCGCCTGGGCGGAGCTGGGCTACTTTCTGGCGAGCTCTGCTCTCGCCTGCGCGGGGGTGATGGTGCTCGGTTTCCTCAGCGTCACCGGCCTGATGCTCACCGTCGCCTTCGTCGGTGTCCTCCTCCTCGGCGGCGGCCTGCGCGCAGCCCGGGGCATCGGCCGGTGGCAACGAGGCCTCGCCCGCCAGGCTCTGGGCGAGGAGATCGACGAGCCCGGTCCGTTCATTGCCCGCCCGGGACTGTTCGGATGGCTCCGCGCAGCGCTGGGCGACCGGGTCGCCTGGCGGTCCGTGGCCTACGTGGTGGCAAAGGTGCCGCTGACCCTCCTCGGGGCATGGTTCGCCCTCAGCGTCTGGCTCGCGGCACTGTTCGACCTGGCCTCGCCGTTCACGGGGCACATCATGCACATGGGGTTCGGCATCTTGGGCAACCTGTCCACCTCCCGCGCCGGTGTCGGCGGTGGCCCGACGGCCGGCTTCCCGACAGGGGTCGTCGCGTTCGCCCTCGGCGTGTTGGTGCTGCTGGTGGCGCCGTGGCCCATGCGGCTGGTCGTGCACCTCGACCGGCGCCTCATGTACCTGCTGCTTGGGCCGGACGCCGCCAGCTCTCGGGTGCGGCGCCTGGAGCAGTCGAGGTCGAGGACCCTCGCCACCGCAACCGAGACCATGCAGCACATCGAGCGCAACCTGCATGACGGCACCCAGGCCCAGCTGGTCGCCCTGGCCATGCGCCTCGGGCAAGCCAAGGAGAAGCTCGAGAGCCTGGGTGTAGACGGCGTGGGCGACAAGTCGGGCCGGACCGCCGAGCTCGACGCCGTCCGCCGACTCGTCGACGAGGCGCATCGAGGCGCAAAGGAGGCCATCACCGATCTGCGGGACCTGGCCCGGGGCATCCACCCGCCGGCGCTCGACACCGGCCTCGAGAACGCCCTGGCGACCCTGGCTGCGCGCAGCCCGATGTCCACCGAGGTGACCGTGTCGTTGCCCTCCCGGCCCACGCCCGCGATCGAGGCCATCTGCTACTTCTGCGCCGCGGAGTTGCTGGCCAACGTGGCCCAGCACGCCCGGGGGTCGCGGGCGTCACTGAGCTGTGCCCAGCACGGCCCCTGGGTACGGATCGTGGTGCGCGACAACGGTCGGGGCGGTGCGGCAGTCCACCGGGCGGGCTCGTCGTCGAGCGGCCTCGCCGGGCTGGCCGACCGGGTCGGTGCCGTCGACGGCAGCCTGAGCATCGCCAGTCCCCCGGGGGGACCGACGACCATCACCGTCGACCTCCCCTCTCACGCGTGACCAGGACGGGTGCGGGCGTGGGAGTCGGGGCGGACACCGTGCGGGTAGTGATTGCCGAGGATTCCGCCATCCTGCGGGACGGGTTGGTACAGCTGCTGACCGACCGGGGGTTCGTCGTGCTTCGGGCCGTCGCCGATGCCATCGGTCTGGCGCAGGCGGTGGCCGACGATCCCCCGGACGTGGCGGTGGTCGACATCCGGATGCCACCGACCTTCACCGACGAGGGGCTTCGGACCGCCATCGAGCTGCGTCGAGTCCATCCCGAGGTGGGGATCCTGGTGTTCTCGCAGTACGTCGAGACCCGGTATGCCGCCCAGCTCTTGGCCGGGGGCGCGGCGGGGATCGGCTACCTGCTCAAGGACCGGGTGGCCGAGGTGGCTGACTTCGCCGAGGCGCTGGTGCGGGTCGCGTCAGGAGGCACCGCACTCGACCCAGAGGTGGTGACGCAGTTGATGGGGGCTTCGCGACGCACCGACGCCCTGGGACGGCTGAGCCCTCGGGAACGGGAGGTGCTGGAGCTGATGGCCGAGGGGCGAACCAACTCGGCCATCGCCGCCAACCTCGTCGTCTCGGAAGGGGCAGTGGAGAAGCATGTCGCCAGCATCTTCGCCAAGCTCGACCTGCCGGCGACGCCCACGGACCACCGCCGCGTGCTGGCCGTACTGCGCTACCTGGAGGGGTGAGGGACACGGCTCACCGAGCGCGCCGAAGGCCTAGGGGCGCGTGCACAGGGCGCCGGGCGCCAGAGACACGATGGCGCTCTGGTGTTCCTTGTTCACCGAGCCTTCTCTCACCAGCAGCGGCTGGCAGAAGGGACATCTACCACTGGAGTGAACGCCGCGTCCGCGGCCATGTCGCCCTTTGCGTACTCGCGGCGACCATCGAGGCGATCATGGCGCGCGATCTCGCGCTCGAAGAGGTGATGGATCCCGATCTCCTCTTCCAGGTGATGACGCCCGCCGGGCCCTGCAGCTGCTGAAAGACGTCCGTCTCGAGCTCGTTCGTGCCGGCAGCCACACCGTGGCGCTCGTCACGAGGCGGAACGCCCTGCAGCAAAAGGTGCTGCGCTCGCTTCACGTCGACTCCCCCACCTGGGACAAGGCTGCGATCGCCTGAGCAGGCAAAATGCTCACGCGTAGTGGAAACACGACCCTTTCGCACCCTCATCTACCTGGGAGGAAGCAAAAGTACCGCCGAAGTCCGGTCAAGCTTGGGCGCGTTGCGGTCGCGTATGCTCGTGCCACCGGTGACGGGGCAATCCTGTTTGGAGGGCATCTGAAGGAGGTGACCGGATGATCGGTCGGAAGGGTGTTGCTCTCCTACTCGCGCTGGCAGCCGGGCTGTCTTTTTCAGTTGTGGCTACGGCTACGGCTACGGCCGCGGGTTCACCAGCTCCGCTCCTAATCGCGGTCGAGGGGCCGCAAAGCGGGACGCAGGCGTCGAACGGGCTCGATCAGCTGCGCGGAGTCCAGCTCGCCGTCAGGCAGCTAAACGCGTACGGCGGCCTTTGGGACGGCCGCAAGGTGGTGGTGTTCGCAGGAGACGACAAGGCCTCCTCGGCGGACGCGAAGGCGGTCGCGCTGCGGGTGGTGGCGAACGGCATCCACTTTGTGATCGGGCCGTACAACTCATCGGTCGGGGTCGTGAACCTCCCGGTCTACCGCGGCAAACACGTCCTGCCGCTGTGGATGACATCGCTCGACGCGACCGCCGGGTTCGGTGCCACGGTCCAGCCGATGAACACCCAGATCTCACCCGTCGAGGCGCGCTACGTGGAGGGTCTTGGTGCCAAGCACGTGGCGATGCTGGTCGACGACACCGCAAACGGCGCGTTCACCAAGGGCATGGCCGAGCGTCTGCGGGCGACGCTCCGCCGACAGGGTGATTCGGTCACCTGGACTTCGGTCAAGGAGGGGAGGACGCGCAGCTACTACGCCAAGCAGGTGGCCAAGGCCCTTTCGACGAAGCCCGACTTCGTTTACGTAAGCACCTACTACCCAGAGGGCGCCAAGATCGCAAAGGCGCTCACGGCGCAAAGCAGCACCCCCCGCTGCCTGATGGGACTCGCGAACGTCGACAACGGCTTCCTGGCCCAAACGACGCTCGCGCAGGCGCAGAGGTGCGTGTTCAGCGGCGTCCCGGCCGCCCCCGAGATGCCATCGGCCGCAACCTATGTGCGCCAATACCGCTCGGTGTTTCACAAGAACCCGGGGGTGTGGGGCTCGTTTACCTACGACTCCGCACGGCTCCTGTTCCGGGCGATCAACGGAGCGGAGAGCTACGACCTCAGAGTCGTCGAGCGCCAGTTGCGGCGAACCAAGGGCTTCCTCGGGGCCACAGGCCCGATCACGATCAACCCCAAGACCGGCTACCGCACGAACGCCCCCGTCAGCATCCTCCACGTGAACGACAGCAGGAGGTTCGTGATTGCGCGGTAAGGTCGCGCGAAGATTGCCCTCAGCCTGACGGCGGGCTCCCGCCCCCAACTGTTGTCAGAAGATCGGCAATATCCCTACTCTGTCCCTACAACTCGGGCGACATCAGGCGACGAGGCAGTACCGACCGGATAAAAGGCCCAGCTCAGGTGCTCTTGCTGGACTGTCTGGACGGTGGGTGGGGAACACGCAGATCTACGAGGGCACCAACCAGGTGCAGCGGGTCGTGATCGCAAAGAACCTGCTCGGCTGAGGCTTTCCGAGTCTCTGTTGCGACGCTCCTCTCAGGCCAGCCGCGTGGACGGCTGATCAGGTCAGGTCGGCCGGCGGCTATCGCGACGACATTGCCGTGCGCTCGTCGCCAGCGGCGCCCGCCAGGTTCGGGTCCCACTCCACTGAGCCGACCGCGTGCCCACAGAGACGCGTCCGGCGCCTACTTGATCGAGGCAAGCGTGGCACGGGTCGCGTCCACGCTGACCTGGAAGAGGCCGGTCGCAAGGCTGATTCTTGCCACGCCGAGCTCTGCCAGCCTCCCTATCAGCCGGCGATCGGGACGTGCCGTGACGTTGATGCGCCCGCCGAGCGAGTCGACGAGGCTGGCGATGTCTTCGTCGCGGGCTGCAGCGATCGGGTACACGCAGTCCGCCCCGGCCCCGAGGTAGAGCCGGCCACGGCGAACAGCCTCCGCAAGCTGGTCTCCCTCGTCCCCGACCCCGCGGATGAAGGTGTCCACCCGGGCGTTCACGACGATATGTACGCCTTCGGCGTCTGCTGCCGACCGAACTGCGGCCAGGTACTCAGCCTGGCGGTCGGCGTCGACGAGCAAGCCCGACCCATGATGGTCGCTGTCCTCCAGGTTGCAGCCGACGGCTCCCGCCCCGAGCAGCCTCCGCACGAGCGCTGCCGGCTCGAGCCCGTAACCTGCCTCAAGATCGGCGGTGAGCGGGATCGACACGGAGCCCCGGATCCGCCCGATCCACTCGAAGGTCAGGTCCGGATCTGCCGTGTCGT
This sequence comes from Acidimicrobiales bacterium, assembly GCA_050742375.1. GTDB lineage: Bacteria > Actinomycetota > Acidimicrobiia > Acidimicrobiales > Bog-793 > JAKATT01. Next base: position 8,208 of record JBOGHY010000192.1, read on the forward strand.
CGTCGCCGTGCCCCAGCACCTGAGCCACCGCCCTGCTGGAGGTGGCCAGGAAGGCGAAGCCGGCCTCTTCGACGAGGCGAGCCGAGGAGGCGTCCCAGGCGTTGGCCAAGAGAAGCGGTTCACCGGGGCGGTGAGCTGCCAGAAGCCGGTCTGCTTCCTCGGCGAGGGCGGTCGATCGCTCGGTTGCTACGACGTTCCGCCCTGCGACACGGCCGCGAGAGCCTCCTCCAACTAAACAGACGTGGCCCTCGGTGGCCACCCGTCGGACGGCAGCCTAACGAGGCGGTCGGTCGACCCAACCTCCGAGCGCGCCCATGGCCCCGGAGACTCCCGCTCGAACGCGCCCCACAGGGGACAGATCTCTGCGCGCTGCAGCAATAGGGGTGTGCGTCGGCGTTGTTGGTCGGCCCCTGCGGCGCTACCGTTCCCGGACATCGAGTAGAAGGAGACCGCCATGGGGTTCATGGACAAGGTGAAGGCGCAGGCGACGACCATCGCCGGAAAGGCGCAGGAGCAGGCGAAGTCCGGGCAGGAGAAGCTGTCGCAGATGCAGGCCAAGCGCCAGTCCGACGCCATGCTCACCGAGCTCGGCCACATCTTCTACGCCGAGCGCACCGGGACGGCAGACGCGAGCTCCGAGGCGAG